>NZ_JBHWJY010000096.1:0-29978 GCF_042731135.1 Streptomyces sp. NPDC059874 | reverse complement strand
GTCTCGTCCCCTGCACGTCCTGCGCGGACGGCCCTGCGGCCGCCGCGTGACTCCCCCCCGAAAGCGCGGGGCTCGGCGCCTCCCTCTCACAGTCGCCGCCGGGCCCCGCTCCTCCCGAAGGAGAAGAACCAGGATGTCCCACACGCCCACAACCCCGGTACCGGACCCCCAGGTCGCGACCGTCACCTACCTGCCCACCGTGCGGCCGGCCACGGCGGCTGCCGCCCCCGGAGCTGCCCCCGCTTTGGGTGGCTCCACCTCGGCGCCCACCGAGCTCGACCTGGTCGAGGCGGCCAAGCGGATCCTCGCCGAGCACATGGGCACGGACACCGTCGTCGCCTCCGAGGTCATGAAGACCCCGGTAGACCTCGACGCGTTCGACCCCGAGCGCCCGCTCATCCCGGCTTGGGCGCGTTCGGCCGAGGGCTGGGCGGCCTACAGCGGCCAGCGCTACCGGGCCTCGCAGCGGGCGTTCCGCCGCTGGGTCCGTCGCCAGCGCACGGTCAACGGCCACGTCGCGCAGTTCCGCCGGGGCCGGGTCAGGATGCACGACTGGGTGATCGGCTTCGAGGGTGTCCAGACCCAGGCCACCGCCCACCAGGCCGTCATCGCGACGAAGGAGGCCCGCGCGGCTGCCCGTGCGGCCCGTTGGACACCGGCGCTGATGAAGCAGAAGAAGACGGCCGCGCTGCAGGCGATGGACCGGGCCCAGACGGTGGCGACGCAGGCCGTGGCCGCGCACAAGAAGGCGAAGTCCTACCGGCGCAAGGCGCGTGCGATGCGGGCCGGAGCCGTCTACGGTCCGCCGGCCACGGCGATGGTCACCGGCTACGCGACGACCGGGCTTCTCGGCCTGACCGGCGCGGCACTGGCGACCTTCGGCGGTGGAGCGTTCGCCGGACGCCACCAGCTGGAGACCGAGACCGACTGGTCGCAGGACTGGAGGTCGCTCGGCGACGGCGACACCATGAACGCCCCGATGCTCGACTCCGTCTTCCAGGCCGCGAAGGTGATCGCGTCCGAGGAGACCCTCCGGATCGTGCAGATGCCGATGCTGGATGCCCGCGGGGCCTGGTCGGCGATCGTCGACCTGCCGCCGGGCGTCCCGGCGAAGAAGGCACTGCGCGCCCAGGAGGAGATCGCCTCGGCGTTCGGCGTGGAGGCCGCGCAGGTCACGCTGTCCAAGGGCGCCCGCGCCGGGCGGATCGAGCTGTACGTCTCGAAGGACATCCCGTTCACCGAGAAGGGCGTCCCCGGCCCGCTCCTCGCGCTGGAGGCCGCCTCGAACTTCTGGGGCCGGATCTCGATCGGCCCCGACGTACGCGGACTGCCGATCTCAATCTCGGTCGTCGAGCGCTCGGGCCTGATCGGGGGCGAGCCCGGCGCGGGCAAGTCCGGGTCGGGCAACACCATCCTGCTCGCGGCGGCCCTCGACCCGCGGGTCATTCTCTGGCTCGCCGACGGAAAGGGCGGTGGCGACCTCGACCCCTTCAAGAACCTGTGCGAGGAATACGAGGGCGACGCCGACCCGGAGGCGTTCTACGGAATGCTGCTGGCCGCACTCGCGGACATGAAGGCCCGCTACGCGCTGCTCAAGAAGCTGGGAAAGCGCAAGGTCACAGAGGAATTGGCAGCGAAGTACGAGCTGCTGCGCCAGAAGCTCCTGTGGGTTGACGAGCTGATGCTCTACACGACCGACGAGGAGTGGGGCAAGAAGATCACCAAGGCCCTGCGGAACCTCGTCAGCAGGGGTCGCGCAGCAGGCATCATCACCTTCTGCGCGACCCAGAAGCCGGGCTCCGACGTGGTCGACACCTCGCTGCGCGACCTGCTCTCCATCCGGTGGGCGCTGCGCTGCACCACCCCAGAGGCGTCCGACACGATCCTCGGCCGCGGCGCGGCTGCCGCCGGCTACTCCGCCAAGACGATCGAGTCGGAGATGCGGGGCGCCGGCTACCTGTGGGCCGAGGGCCAGAACCCGGTGATGGTCCGCGCCGACTACTACGACGACGACCAGGTCACCGAACTCCTCAGCCGGGCCTACGACCTGCGGGCCAAGGCCGGAACCCTGCCCCAGGGCCAGAAGTCGCTCGGCACGCTGCTGCGCGAGAAGGGCGAGCCGGACGCCCAGATCCTCGCGGTGCTGGCCGACGTGTTCGACGGGTATGAGCAGGCGGCCAAGGCCCAGGCCGAGGCCGAGGGCAAGAGCGCCGAGGAGGTCGAGAACACCACCCTCGACTGGCTCCCCGGCTCGGTGCTGATCGACGCGCTCACGGCCGCCGGGCTCACCATCACCGCCGAGAAGCTCGGCGCCCTGGTGGCCCGCACCGACGAGGAGAAGAAGAAGCGGGCCTGGCCCGGCAGCTCCAGCAACATCGCGGGCTACACCTTCGAGGCGGTCACCCGCGTGGCGAAGGCGAAGTACGGCCTGACCGCCTGATCCGGGCCCCAGAGACCCGGAATCGACCCGGACAACCACCCGGTATGTCCCGGATTGCCCCCGGATTCGAGGGGGGCCGACCCGGACGGCGGGGCCGGGACCCGGACGTGGGACGTCCGGGTCGAGGCCCCCGCCGTCCGGGACACCCAAAGCCCTGACCTGCACAGACGCCGACCCGTCCGGGCTCGATCCGGGTCGGTGACCTCCCCCAAACCGTGACAGACACGACAGACGGAGGACGACCCTGATGGGCGTCAGATACGTGGTGAGCGAGCCCGATCCGCCTACCTGGTGGGCGAAGAACAAGGCCGCGGTCTACGCGGTGCTCGGCCTGGCGGCCGGCTTCTACCTCGCCGGGGGCGGAGGCGGGGACGCCCAGCCCGCACCGGGGCCGGCGCCTGGACCGACCGTCAGCACCACCCCGACCGCGACCCGCTGAGGAGGCCCCGATGTTCGACCACTCCCCCGACCTCGAACTCCACGGCATCGCGTACGTCGACGGGGCCCCGCTGGAGTGCGGGCACTGCGGCAACGCGATCGGCCTCCACGTCCACAAGCGCGGCCCGCGCGAGGTCTGGCCCGCCTGGATCACCTGCGGCTCCTGCGGGCGCGGCGACGACTCGGCGACGGTCACCAACGGCCTGGTCGACGCCGTGCTCGCCGCGCGGACCGGCCGCCAGAAGGCGGAGGACAGGGACCTGTTCACCGCCGAGTGGCGCGAGGTCGTCATGACCGGCGAGCTTCGCCCGACCCTGGTGATGGACGACCTGGTCACCGTCGCCGAGGCTCTGCGCGACGAGGTTGAGAAGGACGTCGGCCGCTGGTGGGGCGGGAAGAAGAAGGCGGCGAAGGCGAAGGTGGCCGAGGCCAAGGCCACCGCGAAGGGCGCGGTCAAGGACGCGGCGAGCGACGCCGCGACGGCCGCGAAGGGCGCGGCGAAGAACGCGAAGAACGCCACGGCGGCCGCCGTGCTCACCACGGCCTGGCAGTTGCAGACCCAGGGCGCCGGCCCCGCCAAGATGCCGAAGGCCAAGCGGTGCACGGTCAAGGGCTGCCGCGGCGGCATGGTCACCCTGGCCACCCGGCTCCACTCCCCCACCGGCAAGAGCGCCGAGGTCAAGATCCCGTGCGGCACCTGCCACCGCACCGGCCGCTGAGGAGGAACCCCGTGATCACCATCTCCACCCTCGTCGTCCTGGTCCTGCTCGTCGCCGGGCTCCTCTGGAAGGCGGGCCTGCCCTGGTACATGGCACTGCCGTGCGTGCTGCTCGGGCTGTTGCTGGCCGACACCCCCGTCGGCCCGATGCTCCACCAGCTCCTCGACACCGCCGCCGGCGCGGCCAGCAACATACGAGTCTGACCCGGCCGCGGTGGCCCGCCCCGAGCAGCCCTCGCCCCGTTTGGGTGGCCCACAGCGAAGCAGGCCCGCAGCGCTCACCCAGCCCCGGATTACCACCGGGGCGCGGGTGAGGAGCGGAAGGCCGCGGGCCGCGCCCGGCGCCGGACGGGAGGCCGCCCAGCGGCCGAGCGGCCGGTGACGGTGAACGCGCGGCCCGCAAGGGACCCGCACCCGGGGGTGCCGGGCGCGGACGCGCCCGTCCGCTAGACCGCCCCCTCCCGCAGGGACCCGCCGAGGCCCTTCGCACCAAATTTTTCGGCCCCTGACCAGCAGAAACACAGAAACGCAGACTCCGAGTCTGCTAAGCCCCTAGACATGCAGACTTGGAGTCTGCATCATTGAATTACCGCAAGCGAGAACGCAAGCGGAAATGACAGCGGTATCGCTGACGAAGGAGAACGCAGTGACCGAGCAGACCTACGCCGCCTCGACCACCGGCCTCGTGAACGTCTACGTCACCAGCCACATGGGCCAGGTCCGGGTGATCACGGACCAGCGGATCACCAAGGCCGTGATCGAGATCAGCACCACCGCGACCGAGGGCCGCATCGCCCAGGCCGTCGAGGGCGCGACGATCCGCCAGAACGGCGACCAGATCGAGGTCCGGGTCCCGAAGATCGAGGGGGCGTTCGGCGGGGGCGGCAGCACCACGATGATCGTGGGCGGCTCCAGCTTCACCTTCTCTGGCTCCGGCGCCGGGGTACAGATGATCAACGGGGACATCTTCATGGGTGGCCAGCAGATCGTCTCCAACGGCCGCGTCGTCGCCGCTGAGGGAACCGTCGTGGGCGGGGCCGCCGGAACCGGCGAGATCATCGTGACGCTGCGGCTCCCCGAGATGTCCTCGGTCAAGGTCACGACCACCTCCGCCGACGTGATCACCGAGGGCGCCGCCCTCCAGGTCCTCGACGTCGACAGCCAGTCCGGCGACGTCAGGGCCGACTCCGTCCGCGAGCTGCGGGTCAAGACGATGTCGGGCGACGTCGAGGCCACCCGGGTCGACTGCGAGGTCAACGTCGGCACGATGTCCGGCGACATCGAGATCGGCGCCTACAACGGCAGCTGCTTCTGGGCGAACACGATGTCCGGCGACATCGACGCCAGCGTCACCCCGGCCGCGACCGGGCGGATGGACCTCAAGTCCATGTCCGGCGACGTCAGCACCCGGGGCGCGGGCCACCTGAACCCGAGCTGCAGCACGATGTCCGGCCGCGTCCGCAACCGCTGACTCCGCCCCGGGGCGGCCGTCATCCCGGCCAAGGTCCGCCGGCCCCCCCGGGCCCGATCCGCAAGCGATACCGCCAGCAGAAACGCAAGCAGAGGAGACAGCAATGAAGAAGCCCAACCGCCTCCTGACCTTCATCAACGGCCTGCTCGGCCTGGCCTGGGCCTACGAGTCCGCCGAGGAGGTACGCGAGGTCATCGCCGAGCAGTGCTTCAACACCCTCGCGGACCGAGCCGACACCCACACCCGGGGCGCAGACAAGCTGACCGACAGCTACGGCTTCCAGCCCGGCCTGGTCACCCTGCACGACGAGCTCCATGACACCTGGCACTACCTCGTCGCGCTGAAGGCCCGCGCAAGCTCCCTCGGATACGGCACGCTCGCCGAGGCCCTGGGCGACGCTGCTGAGTCCAACCGCGACATCCTCCAGGCGGTGGCCACCGCCGCCGAGAGCACCATCCCCACCCCGGCGATCCCCGCGAGTAAGTAGCGGCGCCCCGTGGCGGCCGTCATCCCGGCCAAGGTCCGCCGACCGCCACGGGCCCGATCCCGCTCCGAAACCGCAGCGGGGGGAGCCCACATAGTCCCTCGACACGAACCGGAGCACCCAATGACCCCCCGACCGACCGACGAGACCAGAGCAGCAGGCCGCACCCGGATCGCTGACCTGAAGAAGGCCCGCGACCTCGCCCACGAGGAAGCGGAGAAGGCCAAGACGGCCGCCGACGAGCAGATGTGGAAGGACATCGCCGCCGAACTCGACGGCGGCGAGGTCCTCCAGCGCGACGTCGCCGAAGCCACCGGGTTCAGCCGCGACCACGTCCTGAAGCGCACCAAGCAGTACCGCGCGACCTGACAGGTCGGCCCCCGGGCACCGCGCCCGGGGGCCGGCCCCGACCCGAGAGGGCAGACCGTGAACACCGACGACCGGACCCCCAGCACCCCGATGAGCGAGACCGAGGCCGACGCCCGCGCCCGCCAGCTCATCGCCGAGGCGTACACGCCGACGGCGTACCGCGACGACTCCCCCGTCCCTGCCTACGGCCAGGCCGAGCCCGTCGCGCAACCCGGACGGCCGCCGATGTCCCAGAGGGCCACGGACATCAGCGCCCTGATGCTCTCCGGCAGCGTCGCCGCCCTGTCCGTCGGCGGCGCCACCTCGCTCGTCCTCTACGTGCTCGGCACGGTCGACCCGGCCACCCTCGCCATCGGCGCGGCCGGGCCCGTCGCCCTGGTCCTCGCCGTCGGCTCCCTCGTGAAGTCCGTCGGGCGCGCCAAGACCGCCATGCACACCGAGCACCACCACCACTACAACGGCCCGGTCCGCCAGAAGAACACCACCGTGGCCAACACGACCACCACCAAGGCCGTGTTCGCCCGGACCAACCTCAACGGCACCCCGGGCTCCAAGCACTGAGCGCCCTTCCACCCGACGAACGCCAGAGCCCGAACCACATGACGAGGGAGAACACGATGGCGAACGACACGGCCCTGAACCCGCCGAAGGGCCAGTGCCGCCAGTGCTGGTACCACGCCTACGCCTCGCGGGAGGCCCACAAGCACCTCAAGCCGCGGGAAGACTGCCCGGCCTGCGTCTCGCACATGGGCAGCCGCTGCCCCGACAGCATGATCGTGAAGGGCTGATCATGAGGCTTCCCTGGATGCGCTGCTCAGACCGCCGGGCCTGGAAGTCGGCCCGCACCCTGGCCGACCTCGGCCGGCGGACCGCCGACTGGCTGGAGGGCCGACTCGCCTCCCAGCCCGGCTACATGCCGAACTGCGGCCCCGACGAGGAGACCGCCGAACTGGTCCCCTCCCTCGCCGCCCTGAACCGGGCCGGACTCATGACCACCTGCTCCCAGCCCGGCCTCGCCGAGATCGGCTACGACGGCGCGTGGTGGACCCAGCACGCCGCCGTCGAGGGCTACCTCACCGATCGCGCCCTGTTCCAGCAGATCCTCGACGCCGCCGAGGCCCTCGGCCATCTCGTCGTCGTGGACGACCCGCACACCGGCCGCCGCGACGAGGTGGTCGTGGTCACCCACCGGGACGGCGAGCCGTACACGGCCTTCGGCGCCCGCCCCGGCCCCCGCGACATGCACGCCCTCTACGGTGTCCTGCACCCCGAGGCCCGCCGCGAACTGGACGGCGCCATCCACCTTGCCGTCATCGCGCCGTACTACGGCCCCGCCTCCCACAGGGCCCTATGGCGGTCCCTCGACCAGGTCACCGGACTCGAACCCCCGGATGCCGACGAGGACCAGGACGACCAGGTCGACGGCCCCCCGCCCCGCATCTCGACCTGAGACCCGGATCACGCCCGCAGCGCACTCGCCGGGCGGACAGCACCACCAAGTCCGGGCCAATCTGAGCCCGTGACCAGCGGACATCCCGCTACGCAGACTCGGAGTCTGCGAACCCCTAGACATGCAGACTCCGACTCTGCATCATTGAGTTATCGCAAGCGGAAACGCCAGCGAAAACGCAAGCGGTTGCGCTGGCGTTTCCGTCCCACAGAGGAGAACGAGATGTTCACCGGAACCCCCGAGCAGCTCCGCCAGCGCGAGGAGAAGGCCGGCCAGCTCGCCGAGCAGGTCGCCGAACTCCTCAACCAGATCGACGCGCTCGGCATCGGCACCGGCAACGGCCAGCTCCACACCCCCGGCGGCCAGATCCGCCAGAGCACGAACGGCTGGACCGTCCAGTAGGACCCGCTCCGCCCACCACCCGAATCCCGAGACCAGGAGCCGACCATGACCGACGCCGCCACCTTCGCCGCCGTCTTCGCCGCCTTATACGTCGCCCACTCCGTCGGCGACCACTGGGTCCAGACCTCGCACCAGGCCGCCGAGAAGGGCCTCCCCGGCTGGCGGGGCCGCATCGCCGACGCCCGCCACGTCCTCACCCTGACCCTCACCAAGGGCGCCCTGCTCGCCCTGGCCGTGGTCGTACTGGACCTGCCGGTGACCGCGCTCGGCCTGGTGGCCGGCCTCGGCATCGACGCCGCCAGTCACTGGTGGGCGGACCGCCGGTCCACCCTCGCCTGGCTCGCCAAGGTCACCGGTAAGGCCGAGTTCGCCAGCCTCGGCACCGGCGCCCACCCGGCCGCCCCCGTCACCGCCAAGGGAACCCCGGCCGCACACCTGGGCACCGGCGCGTACGCCCTCGACCAGTCCTTCCACCACCTGTTCCTGTTCGTCGCCGCCCTGCTGATCGCCGCTCTCTGACCCACCAGCACCGATCGGAGAACCCGCCATGCCCCAGGAACTCAGGGACTTCCTCCTCGTCCTGCTCGCCGTGCTCGCCGTCCCCGTCATCGCCTTCCTGCTCATCGGCCGCTGAACCAGAAACCACGGAGGAACACCAATGGACCGGACCCCGAAGCTGACGCTCGACCAGGAGCTGCAGGCGGCCGTCGCCATCATCCGAGTCGGCCTCGACCGCCTCCAGGACGCCGCGTGCCGCACCGCCGAACCGGCCCCGCACGCCGCCGCCCTGCGCGCCATCTACAACGTCCGCGCCGAGGACGAGGGAATCCTCGCCGCTGTCAGCCGGGTCATCGGCACCATCTCCCAGTCCCTCACCGAGGTCGACGACGACCGGATCGACGACATCACGGAGAAGCTCGACGAGGCCGAGGCGTACGTGCTCAGCTCCGCCGGCGAACGCATCGGCCAGGCGCTGGAGATCCTCGGTGAGCTCATCCCGGCCTGCGAGGAGTGCGGACAGCACCGCGACGACGTCGAGGTCATGCCCGACCCGTTCTCCACCGCGCTCTACCCGGAGGCCAGCGACCACCGCCAGATGCCGCTCTGCCCGCCCTGCGCCGTCAAGCGCTTCGAGGACAGCTGACCCGCCGACCCGAAGGGATTCCCATGACCACCTGCGTCATCACCTCCCACGGCGGCGACTTCTTCGGGCACGACCGCCACCTGACCAAGTCGCTGACCTCCCTGGCCGACTACGCCCGCGGCTGCCTCCCCGCCGACGAGCGGGAACCGCTCGTGAAGCTGCTCGCGGCCCAGCAGCTGACCGAGGTCGGCACCGAGCAGACCATCCCGGCCGCCGACGCTGGGCAGTTCGCCGGACAGCTCCGCAGGATCGCCCGCCACCGCTACCTGCGCTCCACGAAGCTGGCCGAAGCCGCCACCCTCCTGGCCAACGCCGCCGGCCGCGCCGCCGCCGACGGCCAGCCCTGGACCTGGCGCACCGAAGCCGCCTGAACCCGCCCCGAACACCGCGCACCTCACCCACGGAGCTGAGAAATGACCGAGACCGCCGAGACCATCCGCTACACCGCCGACGTGGTGGCCATGACCCCCGACGGCCGCGTACTGCTCATCGAGCGGGACTGGCCGCCGTACGAGGGGACATGGGCCCTGCCCGGCGGCCACGTCGACGAGGGCGAGACCAGCCGGTCCGCCGCCGTTCGAGAACTGGCCGAGGAAACCGGCGTCCAGGTCGACGTGGACCAGCTGCGGCAGATCGGCGTCTGGGACGAGCCCGGCCGCGACCCGCGCGGCCGCTACGTCACGGCCGTCTACCTCGCCGTCGTCCCCGCCGGGACCCCGATCGTCGCCGGGGACGACGCGCGGACCGCCCGCTGGTGGTCCGTCGCCGACCTGCCGCGGCTGGCGTTCGACCACGACAGCATCCTCGCCCAGGTGCTGGCCACCGCGACGTCGTCGAGCTGACCCGGACCCTCCCGCAGTCGAAGGAGAGCACGCCCATGATCCGCATCATCAGCTTCGGCTACGGCCACGGTGAACCGCCGGTCGCGGAGTTCACGTACGACGTCCGGGGCAGCCTGCGAAACCCGTTCCACGACCCCGCGCTCAAGGAGCTGACGGGCCTCGACCAGCCGGTCTACGAGCACCTGCTGGCGACACCGGGCGCCGAACTCTGGGCCTTCAACGCGGCGACCAGCGCCGCCGCCATCATGCAGGTCACCGGAGCCACCGACTTCACCATCGCGTTCGGGTGCGTCGGGGGCCGGCACCGCAGCGTCGGCCTGGCCCGCCGGACCTATGAACTGCTCACCATGACCGGCCAGGAGGCCGTCATCGAGCACCGCGACATCGACCGGCCGCTCCTCCCGCCGGGCATGCACTCCCGCTGAACCGGCCCGCCGTGTCATACCGACCCGCCAAGATGAAACCCGGGGCCGCCGTCGAGACGGCCCCGGCCCGTACCGGAGGAAGCGCACTGATGACCGACAAGACCCCCGTCTCCGTCACCGACACCGCCGCCGAGGCGATCCGCGACCTGAACCACCTGACCACTGATCTTCAGTACCCCGGCGACGCCTACAGCACCGTCGCCAACCTCTCGGCACTGGCGATGCGGCTCCCGCAGGCGCTGGAGCAGATCGCCGCCTTCCTCAAGGGGCTGGAAGAGCAGGGGCGCCTGCGCAGCGACAAGGACACCCTGGACGAGGACCTGGCCGCGACGTACCAGGGCCTGAACGTCGCCGGGGGCGCCGCGCGCATGCTGTACGACGCGCTCGACCAGGCGCACCAGGGTCTCGGCCCCGTCGCCTACAAGGACTGACTGCCTGTTTGTGAGGCTGCCATGACAAGCACTGTGGTGCTGGCCCGACAGCTCACCGCTTAGATCCGCAAATCACCAGTAGGGCAGGCGTGACCAATCGCATCGGTCAGTTGTTGTGCCGAACGTGAAAATCACCTTGCGCGCACTCGCCGCCACTGCGCTCGCATGCGCCTCCCTGTCCCTGGCCGGAGCTGCCCACGCCGCCGACGACCCGAGCCCCGTGAAGTTCATCGGGGGCAACCTGCAGGTCTCCGGCGACGCGATCAAGGCCCGCTGCCTCAGCAAGGACATTTCAGGTGAGGACAAGGGCAGCCCAGAAGAGGGGAAGAAGCCCCTCAAGGAAGAGAAGTGCCCCCCGCTGGCGCTAGCCGGCACCGCAGGAGGGGCGCTCGGCCAAGACGAGGAGGGGGAGGAGGAGTAGACGAGTCCCGGCATCTCCTGCCTGTTTCTGATCCTCCGGCCGAGGCCTCTCGCTACCCTTGGAGACAAGGCCCTCCAGGCCGCATTCGCGGCCGTCAACGCCACCCCTCGGTCGAGTTCACCACGTTGAACTCGACCTCGGTCACTCGGGCCATCCGTGCCCCAGAAGTTCCGTTCGCGGAACCGTCACCGTGACCGTTCTCCGAACGGGTCAGTCTCGCCCTGTACTTCCACTTCTGCCGCTGACCTGCACGTGTCCCGTCTCCCGTCTCGTTGTCGCTGTCTCAGGTTCTGTTGCCACGTCTGTCGGTCAACGACAACGCCACCTGAGACTGATGGGAGGATCTGGCGCCGGCCAGGTCCCCCGTGCCTGTTGATCCGGGCGGTCCAGGCCTGCGTTGTTGGCTTCAGCGGCAGCACTGCAGGCGGCGGCTGAGGTCTAGCTGCGCTCGATGGTGACCTTCGCGACCACGACGTCTGCGAGCGGGCGGTCACCCTTGCCGGTTTCGACCAGGGCGATGGCGTCAACGATGTCGCGCGACTCCTGGTCGGCGACTTCGCCGAAGATCGTGTGCCTGAAATCGTGCGAGGGCAGGGCGCCGAGCGTGATGATGAACCGCGAGCCGTTGGTGTTCGGGCCGGAGTTGGCCATCGCCAGCAGGTATGGCCGGGTGAACTTGAGCTTCGGGGGAAACTCGTCGGCGAACTTGTAGCCTGGGCCGCCTTGTCCGGTACCCGTCGGGTCTCCGCCTTGGATCGTGTGGCCGCTCTTCACCTGGTGGAAGATCGTCCCGTTGTAGAAGGGCCCGGTCGTCCCGCCCTCGCCGTTGGGTTCGCTGTACTCCTTGGTTCCCTCCGCGAGGCCCACGAAGTTCTCCACCGTCTTGGGTGCCTGGTCTGGGAACAAGGTCAGTCGGATGTCGCCCTGAGTGGTGTGCAGGGTCGCGGAAATCTTGCTGCCGGCCATGGTCGTTCCTCCGTAGCTGGTCGACGCTTGATCATCGGGGACAAGCTGTCCAGGCCAGGACTATCGGTGCGCCGGGCTGTGGGCAACGATCGAGTGCTCCGGCGTCGCGCGTCCACCCATCCGAGTGACCCGGAAGTCAAGACCAGCCTCAGCGTTAGCCGGTGCACGACTGCCGATCAGAGCTGGACTCGCCGCAACCTGAATCTCGGTTGCCGTACATGCCTCACAGGCCTGATGTCGTCCAGAAACCCTGGACAGCCGGAGCGTCAGCCTGGGCCAACGCCTCGTTCCTGAACCGACGCCACCGGCAGCCGAAGGTGAGACAGGGGCGTCGATTTGCGTCTGAACCGCAACGAGAAGCGAGACGGGTCCGGCGGCGAGTCTCACGGCCGGTTGTATCTACCCAGCTCAGGCGCGACGCCACCGGCAAAGATCAAATGCGACAGGACAGCACGGACGGGGATCAGAAACAGGCAGTGACCCCGACCCCAGCTCCACCCGCGAAGAGACCCCCGGCAGGCAGCGCCGGGGGTCTCTTCGCGTGCGAGCGTACGTGGTCGCATCCGCCGGCGGACGCGGTGGCCGCCCGCGCCGGTGAACGTCACCGCGAGCACAGTGGCTGAGACCGGGAGTGGTGCGGAGTACTGCACCGCGGGCCGGACTTCGGCCGTCGGCATCGCTTGGGCACACCTTCTGTGGCCGAGGTCCAAGACCACAGAGTGTGATCATAGTCAGCCGCCGATGCGTGGCCCGTTGCTCCTTCGTGGCCAGCCCCGTTGGACCGTGCAGGCACTGAACCTCCGGACCGTTCAGCCACTAGGCACTCCGGCTGTTCAGTGACTGCACGGTCCAGCTTCCCGTGTGACGGGAGGCTGTTTGGTCAACCGGGGATCCGCCTCTACCGTGGATCTACCCCGGCTCAGACCAAGATCAAAAACAGGGGATGGACAAAGGGGGTTCCCCTGGCGGGGAACCCCGGCGCGGCCGGGAACTGCAGCAACAGCACAAGCGCACAAGGCGCATGGGGAGATCGGGGGCGCCGGTGGCGTGGGTGACGGAGATCAGCGAGGACGAGCAGGTCGACTACCGGCTGCGGCGGCACGCCGGATGCGGTGTGGTCGACAGCGCCGGGCACGAGGTGGCGGCCGAGGCCGACGATCTGGATCCGGCGGTGGGTTACCGTCTGCGACCGGAGGCCGATGGGGTCCTGGTGTGGATGGGGGCCGGGCTGGAGGACGTCGGGCTCGCCGAGGGCCAGGTCCTGGACCCCGAGGGGGAGGAGGCGGCCCGTCACCTGATGAGGGGCTGCCACCCAAAGACGGGGGCCCGCCTCTCGGGTTCCGCCACGTCCGTCCGCGCGCACGAGAAGGCCACGGTCACCGTTGCGCCGCTCCTGAAGGAGATCGAGGCCGCCGCCGCCGAGGCCGGGGTGGAGCCCGCCGCCCTTCTGGAGGGCAAGGCCAAGCAGCAGCGCCTGCTGGCCACCCAGCAGCGGATGGTCAACCGGCGCGGCGAGGCCCACCGGCTCCACATCGAGACCCTCCACAAGCTCGCCCGCGCCGCCGGCCTCGACCTCGCCGAGATCTACCCCGCCGCCGAACTGGCGACCGCGTGGGAGAACAAGGACCTGCGCACGGACAGCAGGGTCCGCGGCTGGGACATCGTGCTGGACCTCCCCAAGAGCGACAGCGTCCTCGCGGGGCTGATGAGCGAGGTGGACGAGGCCGACTACCGGCGTCTGGTCCACCAGGCCAAGACCGACACCTTCCGGCAGCTGGAGCGGTGGATCGGGTACGCGGTCGGCAGCGAGGACGGCCAGCCGGTACGGCTGGCGACCGGCGGTCTGCTCGGGTGGTCCGTCGAGCACCGCTCCGCCCGCCCGATGGGCGACGGCGCCCCCGGCGACCCGCACCTGCACCTGCACGTCGTCGTCGCCAACATGGCGAAGTGCGCCGACGGGAAGTGGCGCTCGATCGGGAACAGCGGCAGCGACCTCTACCGCCACGCCTCGGCGGCCGACGCCTACTTCAAGGCGCGGGTGCGGGCGCTGGCACACGAGCGGTTCGGCGTGCGCCGCACCCAGTCCGCCACGACCGGGGCGTGGGAGGTCGACGGCATCCCCGAGCCGGTGCGAGACCTGTTCTCCCGGCGCGCGGCCATGGTCGACGCCACCGCCGGCGAGGACGCCACGCTGGAGGACAAGCTGCGGGTCTCGGCGGAGACCCGCCGGGCCAAGCACTCCGCCGACGCGGGCGGGATGAGGACCTCCTGGCGCGAGCGTGCCGAGGGCCGGGGCGTGGACGTGGACGCGATGGTGGCCGCGGCCGCGCCCGGCAGGCCCGGCCCGGACGGCGGGGCCGGCACCGGCTTCGGCGGCCCCGGCGGTCCGCAGCTTCCGCCGCCCGCCGACCTCGCCGCGATCGTCTTCGACTCCGAGACCGGGGTGACGGCGAGCAAGAAGGCGTTCACCCGGGCCGAGCTCCTGGCCGCCGTCGGCAACGCCCTGCCGTACGGGATCGGCGACGACCCGGCCGCCCTGGAGCGCCTGGCCGACGACGTGCTGCGCGTCGAGGGGTACGCGGTGGCCCTGCCGCACGTCGGCTCCACCGTCATGAGCAGCACCGACCGGTACACCACCGCCGACGTCCTGGCCGCCGAGGAGACCGCGATCGAGCAGGCCACCGCCCGCTACGGCGAC
Source organism: Streptomyces sp. NPDC059874 (assembly GCF_042731135.1). Lineage (NCBI taxonomy): Bacteria > Bacillati > Actinomycetota > Actinomycetes > Kitasatosporales > Streptomycetaceae > Streptomyces > Streptomyces sp. NPDC059874. The sequence goes on along the minus strand of NZ_JBHWJY010000096.1, from coordinate 15,279 downwards.
GGCTCCGTCCGGCTGACCGCCGCCCAGGCCGAGGCCGCCATGAGCGTCTTCTCCGTGGCGGCCGGGTTCGAGCTGTCCGCCCAGCAGCGGCAGGTCGTCACACGCCTGCTGACCGCCGGGCACGGCGTCGAGGCCGTCATCGGCGTGGCCGGCGCGGGCAAGTCCACGTTGATGGACGCGTGCCGGATCGGGTGGGACGCCACCGGCAAGACGTACGCGGGCGCGTGCCTGTCCGCCGTCGGCGCCAAGGGCCTTGAGGACGCCTCCGCGATCCCGTCGCGCACGGTCGCGTCCTGGCTGCAGCAGATCGAGAGCGGCCGGGGTCTGACCGGGGTCGACGTCCTGGTCCTGGACGAGGCCGTGATGACCGACGACCGGTCCGCCGCCAAGCTCCTCGCCGAGGCCGCCCGCACCGGCACGAAGCTCGTCGCGATCGGCGACCCCAAGCAGCTCCAGGCCATCGGGATCGGCGGCTGGTTCCGTGAGGTCCACCGGCTGGTGGACGGCGAGGTCCTCACCGAGAACCGGCGCCAGGAGCACGAGGCGGAGCGGGCCGCGCTGGAGGTGTGGCGGACCGGCGACCACCAGCGGGCGCTGGAGATGCTCGCCGCCGGCGGACGGGTCCATGCCGTCGCGACCGCCGACGAGGCGCGCTCCGAGATGCTGATGGCGTGGGACGAGCTGCGCCGGGTCTGGCCCGACGAGCAGGACCTGGTGGAGAACCTGGTGGTCCTCGCCGCCCGAAACGTGGACGTCGACGCGCTCAACTCCGGCGCCCAGCAGATCCGGAGGGCCGCCGGCGAACTCGGCGCCGAGCAGACCTACGCCCTGCCGGGCGGGGGCTCCCTCAGCCTCGCCGAGGGCGACCTGGTCCGCGTCCGCGTCAACGACTACCGGAGCCGCCGCGGCGAAGGCCCCGACGTCCTCAACGGGTACCGCGCGGTGGTGACCGCGATCCGCGAGGACCGGCACGTCGAGATCACCTGGCGGACCAAGGACCGGAATCCCGACGGCAGCGTCCGGACCGAGTCGGCGTGGATGCGGCCGGACGACATCGGCGCCGGCGCCCTGTCCCTCGGCTACGCGATGACCGTGGCCGCCTCCCAGGGCCTGACCTGCCACACCAGCCTGCTGTACGGGCACGGGGCGAACGCCTTCGCCACCTACCCGGGCATCACCCGCGCCCGGCACGCCAACCACCTCTGGCTGCCCCTGGAGGTCATCGAGGACCAGCGCACCCAGCAGCTGCTCGGGGCCGCCCGCTCCGAGACCGAGCAGCTGCACCGCGCGGTCTCCGCGTTCGCCCGCTTCCTGGGGCAGTCCCAGCCCGACGGCATGGTCTCCGACGAACTGCGGCCCGCCCCGGAGCCCGTGGCAGTGCCGCACCAGGTCGAGGCCGAGCAGGCCCGGGCCCGCGAAAGCGTCGAGGCCTCCCTCCAAGAAGCCCGGCGGGTGGTGTCCGCGCGAGCGGCCCGGATGAAGTCGACCACCACCAGCGGCTCGACCGAGAACTCCCGGCGCCGCCACGCCGAGAAGCAGGCCCGCCTCCAGCAGCACCAGGAGCCGGCCCTCGGAGAGCCCCAGGAGCCCGGCGAGCCGGACGTCCCGGACTGGAAGGTCCGGCCGTACGGCAGCCGTACCGACACGGCACTCGCCGACGACATCGTCTACTTCCTCAAGCAGGTGGAGGCGTACGAGAAGAAGGCGGCCGCGGCCCGCGCGGACCACCAGGTCCTGGCCGAGCGGATGGAGCAGGAGCGAGCCGCCGGAGCCAGCCGCGGGCAGCATTGGGCACGCGAGGCCGGAGTCGTCCTCGACCAGGCCGTCGGACACCTGACGACGGCCTTCGAGGAAGCGGGCCGGGCACGGGTGGCCGACGCGCAGGCCAAGCAGGCCCGGGAGGTGATCCTGCCGGACATCGCCAAGCAACTGCAGTCGTCTCGGCTCGCGCTGCGGCTGGCCGGCAGCAGCAGGAAGGAAGTTCAGCAGCTGCACGAGCACTACCTCGGTCAGGCCATCGGCGGCGAGGACGAGCAGGCCCGCGCACGGCGGGCCAGCGACGACGCCCGCCTGGCCGCCTGGGAGTCGGTGAAGTCCAGCCCGTACGCCGAGGCCCTCGGCGCGACCGGACACGCTCCGGCCCTGGACGTCCTCGCGCAGCGGCTGGCCGACATGCGCCAGCAGCGGGTGCCGGAGCAGGCCCAAGCCAAGGACGCACTCGACGAGCGGAAGCTGGGCGAGCACCACGGCGTCGCCCAGGCCGCCATGCAGGAGGCCACCAACTGGCGTGGCCACGCGGCTCTGGCACAGGCCGAGCAGCAGCGGCGCCGGATCCTCGCCGAGACGCACCCCGACTTCCACAAGGCCGAAGCCGCGGCACGGGTCTTCCGCGCGCGCCTGGCCGAAGCCCAGCAACAGCAGCAGAAGCGGCAGGCGCCGGCGCGGGCCGCAGCACCTGCGCAGACACCGCAGCGGAAGGGACCCAGGCTGCGGTGATAGCCCAGTTCGGCCCCTGACCGGATCTCAGGTCCGGGGGCCGGCCCCCAGTGTCCGCCGAGCCGTTGTACCGGCCTCGGTCCGTGGCAGGAGCGGCTGAGTGTCCTCGGCGGCCCGCTCGGCTGCCGTGCGGCCCCGCACGGTGCGCGGCTCCTGGTCCTCGACGACGGGATCCGGTCCTTGCCCGAGCGGGCGGCGCATGGTGCTCACCGCCAAAGTCTCGCAGGCCAGCAGGGGTTTCAAATTTCGGCCCTGGAACGCGGCAGGTGCGGAACCCGGGAGGGGCATGCCGGGCGCAGCCGAGATGACGGGGGTCTCACCTGATCGTGTCGGCCTGCCGCGTGTTCTCGCCCGCGTGGGGCTGTGAAAGTGGTGCGGCACCGCGCACCGTCACCAAGGCGGCGCCGCAGAGAGTGGAGGCATCCATGGCTGTTGCTACGGTCCAAGAGATCTCTCAGGAAGTCACCGAGATCGTCTACGAGACCAAGAAGCCCGAGGGCGGGCTCGACATCCACACCAAGCTCAGTGACCTCGGGGTCGATGGGTTCGACAAGGTCGAAATCGCGGCCGCGATCGAGGAGCGCTTCGGGGTGGAGATCCCCGAAAAGGAGTTCCGGAACCTCGACACGGTACTTGAGGTCAGCGAGTACATCGCCGAGCACCAGTCCTGAGCAACCGCTCTACACCCAAACCCGAGGTACGGCGGTGTCAGCTGACGCCGGCCAGGACCGGTCAGGTCTTCTCCGCCTGTGGGTCCCGGTTGCTGACGGCGGGCCACTGCGGTCTCGCAGTCGGACTGACGGTCCGTCTGCCGAGGGGTGTGCAGGAAACGATCCGTTTCCGCACACCCCGACGACACGCCCGGGAACCGGATTCCGGGACCAGTTCCGCTGTCCAACAAGGGCGTCCAGGAACTCCCGGCGTGCAGGAACCCGGGCACCCCGGTTTCTGTACGGTGACGGCCATGAGCAGCAGCCTGGCCCAGTGGGCCGACAGCGGCGACGACGTCCTCGACGCCTTCCCCGCCAACCTGACCGGCGTCCTCGTCGGCTACGGCCGCGTCTCCACCAAGGGCCAGCTCCTCGACCGGCAGATCCTCGCCCTGGAGGGCGCCGGGTGCGCGCGGATCTTCGCGGACAAGCTCTCCGGGAAGAACGCCGAGCGGCCCGAGCTGTGGGCCGCCCTCGACTACGCCCGGCCCGGCGACACCCTCGTCGTGCCGTCCCTGGACCGGCTCGGCCGATCCATCCAGGACCTGATCGCCATCGTGGCCGGCCTGCGCAAGCGCGGGGTGGGCTTCCACTCCCTGCACGAGTCCCTGGACACCACCACCCCCGGCGGCAGGCTCGTCTTCCACGTGTTCGCCGCCCTCGCGGAGTTCATCAGGGAGCTGATCATCCAGGGCACCCACGAGGGCCTGGCCGCCGCACGCGCCCGCGGGGAACGCATCGGCCGCCCGCCCGCGATGAACGCGGAGCAGATCAGGCACGCCCGCGCGATGCTCGCCGACGCCGAGGCCAGCATCACCTCCATCGCGAAGCTGCTCGGCGTCTCGCGGACCACCCTCTACAAGTACGTGCCCGAGCTGAAGGCCGGCGGGCGCCCCGTCATCGGCGCCCAGGCCGTGCCCGCCATCGAGGGCGGGCAGAGCTGAGGGCCGCATGATCCATCGTGCGGATAGCCGTCACCGGGTGACGGCTATCGCAACGGCCGTTCGGAAACGTCACCGACACCGCCGACGGCCCGCCGGAGCCTCCACGCCCGCGTGCGGCACTTCGGCGAGCAGTACACCGAGTCGCTCCTCTTCCTGATCGAGACAAGGTGGCCGCAGGCCGGGCAGCGGCCGAAGACGTACCGCTCGACTCCCCCGCGCAGGGCCTCGATCCCCTGGTCTACCGCCCGCCGGTAGACGGTTTCATGGCGCTGGACCCGTCGCCAGTGCCTGCTGCGGCAGGTCGCATTGCAGTACTGCCGGTTCGGGCCCGCATCCTTCGGCAGGGGGTTCCCGCAGTTCCCGCACCGCCTTACCTTCCTGGTCACGCTTCCAGCGTCCCCGGTTCACCGACGTCGCGGAAGACGCCCTCCAGGTTTCCGCAATCTCTGCCGCTGCTGTTCTCGCCAGCGGATACGCAGGCTTTCCCGCCTGCTGAGTGGCCCGCAGCCTTGCAGTCGGCAACGCCAGCTCTTCCGGTGGCGGAAGTGCTTGCGTTTGCGCTGTCGGGAGTGCTGGCCCTCCGGCTAGACCTCGGCGGGTTTGCGTGAGGTGAGCCGGGCCAGCGGCGAGGGCCGGCCTCTGGGCGTTGCCCGGATCTCGTCCCAGTCGATGGCCGGGTGCGCCAGGAGCACCTCCAGGTCGCCGAGGCGGTACAGGGCCACGCACGGGACGTCTCGGCGACGCTGCCAGCCGCTGTGTACCCAGGTCGTGGCCCGCAGCCATTTGGCGTTGGTGAGGTGGTCGAAGTCCGAGGCTCTGATGCCGAGGTGCCGGGCCGCGGCCGTGCGGTTCAGCAGCCGGCCGTTGTGCTTCGCCTTCTCCAGCGCCGTTCGGTCCGCGAAGTCTGCGAGGGCCTGGCCGTCGTAGAGCGCGTGGCCCTTGTACTCGCCGACGCACTCGATCAGCCCGACACGGTCCAGCTCTGCCAGGACCTCCGGCGCGACCCTGACCTCGAACCTCTCCTCCAAGACGGCCGCGGCCCTGCACGCACCCATGTCCGGCAGTCCGTCCGTCGCCGCCCTGATCTCGGCCGCCCTCCCCTCCACCTCCTCGACTACAGCAGCCGACCAGCGTCGGCCCCCGACGTCCTCCGGAGGGATCAGGCCCTTCGCCAAGGCTCGCTCGAACCTCCACAACTCGAACCCGATTCGCTCCGGAAACTGATGTGGGCCGTAGGTTTCCAGCGCCTTACTCCGCGCCTCTTTGCTCTCCGTCATCCACGCCTCCACGTGCGCGAGAGGTATCCCGGCTCCCCCTGTAGAAGTCTGAACGTAGCCCCCTGAAAGGTTCTCTGCAAGCACCCAGAAACCTGCTCTGACCTGCGGTTTCATGGCTCGCGACGAGTGCGCGTAATCTAGCTAGCTTGGACGTCGGACGGGTATTAAAGCCAGCGATCACGCCAGTGTTTCCAACGGCGTTTGTGTCATCTTTTTCGCCCTCTTTTCGGCTTCTGTTTTTGCTGTCTTTTTCGCATGCCTTTATCGGTCCAGCTCGCGTTATCTAGCAAGATTGAACGCGCTGTCTCGCGCCGGGGTTCGGGGGGTCCCCGGGCGCGGGCCGTCAGTCGCGGCGGGCTTTGAGCTGGTTGATCAGGTCGCGCACGCCCTCTGCCTGACCGGTGAGCCGTTCGGCTTCGAGGCGGCAGGCGACAACCCTGGAGTTCCAGTGCACGACGTCGTTCACCGCCTTGCTGACGTCCTCCGTGTTGCCGGCCGCTACTGCTCGGCGCTGCGCTTCCTCAGCCTTGCCCTTGCGCTCCTCCGCGAGGGCGATGTCGCGCCGGGCCTGAGCAGCGGCGGCGCGCAGCCTGGTCTGCTCGCGGCGTGCCCTTTCGGGAGCGACCGCCAGGGCGTGGTCGAGCGCGGCGCGCAGGATGTCGCCGGTGGTGACCACCTTCGACCTCAGCTCGCCTCGCTCCACAAGCTCCTCGGCGGGCGGTGTCGGAGCGAAGGCCGCGGCCAGCCCGGCCAGCACGGTCACTCCGCCGTGTTCACGGACGGATTGACGCATGATCACCTCGGGTCCGTCTCCCCACCGGTCGGCCCACCGCTGGAGCTTCTGCTCGATCTCCGCGTTGTGCCAGTAGCAGGCTCGCTGGAGCCTCTCGCCCAGTTCGTGCGGCAGCCTCACCCCGAGCCGACCCAGGAATCGGGTCTCCCCCTCATCGTGGTGAGCGGAGTAGCGGACCGGGTCGGTGCCCCACCGTCGGCCGGCGCCCAGCGCCCCCGGCGGGATCGGCGGCCACTCCCGATCCCAGTCCCTGGCTGCCAGCTCGGCCCTGACCCCGGGCACCAGCACCCAGTCCCGGCTCCCCGCCAGTTCACCGGCTTCACGCCGCTCGACCAGCAGCTCGCGTGTCACCCGCCGCGCCTGCGCCAGCTTCCCGGCCCGCAGACCCAGGTGCCCCTCGCGCTGCTTCGCCAGCCAGGCCCGCTCCTCGCCCGCGGCCATCGCGGCCACCAGGTCGAGCAGCCTCAGCCGCTCCTCCACCACCGCCACCGTGTACTGCACCGTCGGCATTCCCATGCGGGCAATCATGCGAGATAAGGCGCCGAGATCGCACCCATCGCCCAGGCCGTCAGCCGCACGGGGGACCCCGCCCGCAAAGCTGCGGCCAATCTTGCTAGATAACGCGAAGCTGACCCCGCCCCTTCCTGCTGGCGTTTCCGCGCGCTGGGCCGCTGGCAATCTCGCTTGCGGGAATCGGGTCCGGCGACACGAGGGTGTGCCCGCTTGCACCCGGGGTGGTGGACCGGCGAGGCTGCCCTTCAGGACTCAAGAGAAGGGGCTCCCATGGCCCAAGAAGAGGGACCGCTCTGCGTCGCCGAGTACAGCGAGAAGGGCGGTGTCGGCAAGACCAGCATCACCTCCGGCCTCGCCGCCGTCGCCGCCGATCGCGGGCTGCGGGTCGGCGTCGCCGACCTTGACCCTCGCGGCACGCTCACCGACGAGCTCGGCCTCGACGAACCCGAGCACACCGTCAACGACATCTTCTTCGTTGACACCTCCAAGAAGGCCCCACCTCCGCGCGACCCCGCCGAGATCGTGCACGAGGTGTTCGTCCCCGCCGGCCGCGGCTGGCCCTCAAACATCAAGATCCTCCCCGTCGACCGTGACTTCGCCAACCGCGAGAACGACCCCACCACCGCCATGGAGTTCCGACTCAAGCGCGCTCTCTGGGGACTCCGCGACGAGGTCGACATCTTCCTCCTCGACGTCCCGCCCCGCGCCGGCGGAAAGCTCGCTGGCTCCGCCCTGCTCGCCGCCAAACAAGTCCTGCTTCCCTCCACCCTCACCAAGGACGGCTACCTCGGCGTCCAGGAGGGCCTTCGCTCGATCGCCCACTACAACGGGCCCGGATGCCTCAACCCCGACCTGGTCCTCTCCGGCATCGTCCGCAGCATGGTGCCGCGCAAGAAGGAGTTCAGCGCCGTCAACGCGCACTGGCAGGAGCGCCTCATCGACGACTTCGGCGATTTCCTCCTGCCCGAGCCGATCCCCTTCCTCGCAGTCCGCGAAGTCGCCCGCACTGCCTGCAAACCGATCACTGCCGCTCCCGGCCGGTACGGCAAAGCCCTCGTCAGGACCTACGGCCAGATCCTCGACCACATCCTCAAGACCGCCAAGGAGCAGAGCTGATGGGCAGCTTCCTCAACGACGCCCTCAACGAAGACAAGCGGAAGGCCGACAAGCGGCGCGAGGCCGACCCCGCCGATCCCGGCAACGCCCAGGAGCCCGACTGGGACTCCATCGGCAAGCCGTCCCGGCCTGCCGGACGTCGTGTCGGCCGGCCCAAGGGCCCCGAGCGTGTCCCGCTCACCGTCAGGGTCCTGCCCCACACCAACTCCCTGCTGACCAAGGCGGTCGAGGAGCTGGAGATGAACCCCCAGTCGATCGTGGAGGAGGCACTCCTCGCCTACTTCAAGCGCAACAAGATCCAGCTCGACCCGGCGAACGGCGAGCCCTCCAGCGCCGCCTGAGCCCCTCACAGCCCCTCCAAGGCCCGGGAACGCCCCAACATCGCTCCCGGGCCTTCCCCATGCCCCCTGAGCCGCCGTAGCGGCCGCCAAGGCCTTCCCGGCCCTCTCCGACCAGGGAGGGGTACAGCGGACGGACGCGTCCGCGCCCGACAGACCCGGCTCTCCGCCCATGGCGCCCGCGCGTTCACCGGTACCGGCCACTCGGCCGCGAACGGCCTCCCGACCGGCACCGGGCGCGGGCGCCGTCCGTACCCCACCTCACCCGCACCTCTCGAAAGCACAGACCGGCCGAGCGCTGCGAGTCGACCTCACTACGAGCAACCCAAAGGCGGGCGAGGTCTGGAATGGGCTCTGCGCCGTGGCCGAGTGACCGTAGAAAAATGGTTGCCTGAGGCATCTAGTGCAGGGTTATGGTGGGTTTTCCGAAACTCTCCATGCGTACGCACAGGGAAGGTTATCGGGAAACCCACCACAACCCTACATTTCTGCAGGTCAGCGCGTTTTGGCTCCCTACACGACGACAGCCCCCACCGGACTTCCCGGTGGGGGCTGAACTGTCGCTGTGCAAGGTGGGTCAGGAGTCTTCGGAAGAGTCCTCTCCGGCGACCATCAGACCCGGGTAAACCATGCCTGCGGACGTCCGCTTCTTGGCGAACCCGCGGGCCTCCAGGCTCTTCGAGAACTCAACCTCACTGTTCGCCTGCTCGCCGCTGGCGTGGCACCAGCTCGTCCAGGCGTTGAACAGCTCGCGGGCTGCCACGACGGCGTGGGGCGAGGCGATAGTCCGTTCGTCCATGAACCGGCCGAGGACGTCGCTGGACGCCTTGTATGCCTGTGTCTTGATGCGGACGATCTCGGGCGGGGCGAGGCCCTTCTCCATGTAGTCGTGCCAGCCCGCGTACGCCCACTCCAGGACGGCCGGCGCGGCCTTCTTCAGGCGTTCCGGCAGCCCACCGTCGCGCTCCTCCTCTGGGATCACGACGTCGAACGGAACCACCAGGATGCGCCGCCAGACCGCCGGGTCGTCGCCCGAGACCAGCGGCAGGTGGTTGGTCAGCATGATGAGCGTGTGGGAGGGGTCGAAGGTGATCGGGTTCTTGTGCATGAGGTTCGCCTCGATCGGGTCACCACCGACCAGTCGCTTCATCGTGGCCTCTGCGAACCGCTTTCCCTTCTCCGTCTCGGAGCAGAACGTCAGCCGTGCCCCTCGCAGGCGCATCTTGAAGGCGCCATGCCGCTCGTGCTTGGACTCCATCAGGATCGCCGGGTCGACCTCGATGGCGTAGTCGCCGAACGCGGCCATCAGGGCATCGCGCAGGGTTCCCTTGCCGTTGGCACCGGTGCCGGTGAAGATCGGCATCACGTGCTCGGTGACCTTCCCGAGCATCGCGTACCCGAACAGGCGCTGTACGAAGGCCCGGACTTCCTCGTCCGGCAGGATGCGCGCGAGGAAGTCCTCCCACTCCTGGGCGCCGGCGGGCTCGCCGTCTTCCTCGTCGGGCAGTGCGGCACCGGCGACCTTGGTAATCAGGTCAGCGCGGCAGCAGGGCTCGATGGTGCCTTCGGTCAGGTGGACCGTGCCCGCAGGGGTGTTGAACTTGTACGGGTCTGCATCCAGCCCCTTCGAGGGCGTGCTGATGGGCGGGAGCGAGGAGGCGATCTTCAGCAGACCCTCCAGGCCGGAGGCGGACTCGGACTTACGGGCGTCCTTGTACAGGTCGTCCCGCTCGTCGCCCTCCATGTCGGCGAGCGCGAGCAACGCGTTCTTCACGGTGGCCACCGCGTACGCCATGTCGACGCGCTGTTCGTCCAGGAGCCAGCGAGCATCGTCCCACTCGTGCCAGCCCAGGCCGTGGACGAACCTCAGCTTCTCGTTGTGCTCCGCGATGAAGCGCTCGGCCATCCGCAGCTGCCCGCGGTGCTCGATGCGCCGTACAGGGCGCGGTCGTCGAGGCGCGGGCCGCTCGGCCGTGGTCGGGACGTCGAAGCCGCCCCAGAGGTCTTCGTCGGTAGCGGCTTCACGTGCTGCCGGAACGCTCACGCGGCACCGCCGAGGCGACGTGCTGCCGAGTCATCCATCCGCCGGGGCCGGGAAAGGCCGGCGGTCATACCGGAGCGCAGCGTCTTCTCCACCTCGTACGGGGACTTGTCGTTCAGGCCGGCCTCCAGCGCGGCCGCGGTCAGCTGGTCCTCGGCTTCGGCCTGGTCGAGCAGGCCGGCGGCGACCAGCTGGCCCGCACGGAAGGCGGCCAGGTTCAGCCGGGCGTTACGGCTGCCTACCGCCTGCTTCAGCGCGGCCAGCTCATCGCACTCGGAGCGCAGGATCCCAGCGGCCCACCGCTGTTCGCGGGTGCCCTGCCGAGTGAGTGCGTGCAGTCGGGCGACAACCTCCTTCCGGCGCGGCGCCCGCCCGCTTTTGGTTGGCTCAGGGGAGGAGGTGATCAGGGTCAGCAGCCATTCAGGCAGGTCCGCCGGGGCGGTGATGCTGCCTTCCAGGGTGTAGGCGACGCCGCCGATGACGGAGCCGATGCCCACGACGTACCCGCCGGCCGCGCGGGTGTCGATGCACCAGCCGAGGGAACGGGCGGTGTTGCGGACTTCGGAGTCGGGGGCGCGGAAGAGCAGGTGGCGGCCACCGCTGGGCGTCCGCACGGTCATGGTCTGGGGTACTTCGGCACCGGCACGGTGAGCCAGCGCGGTGAGCATGGAGAAGCCGTCGGTCACCGAGGGGAACTCGGTCGGGGGGACCTCACCGTCGTGGGGGATGTCGAGGTCGACGACGACGAGCTTGGAGGGACCGCAGGCGATCCCGATGTTGAACGGGGCTCGGCCCCACGTGTCCTCGATCACCTGGGGGTCGCGAGTGGCGCGGTCCTCCCAGGAGTGCCAGCGGGGTTCCTTGCCGCCGACCAGCACGGGATGGACGTACATCCCGCTTCCCGCGTAGCGGGAGGCACTGGCGAGCAGTTTCGCCCGGAGTGCCTGGATACCACCCGTCTTGCCGCCCCCGTCCTGTAGCGCCAGGCGGGAAGCGTCTCGTACTCTCTTCACAGAGCGACTCCATTTCGCTCGAACTTCGCCGGGATAGCGGTCCCGGCCTTGCTTGATCCGAGAGGCGCCCTGGCCGGGGCGCCTTCGGTGTTTCTGGGGCCCAATCCTGCCCCTTGATCACTTAATCGGGGGACTTGAATCCCGGGGTGTCCCGTGCTGTCCCGTGCTACGGGCGCTGGGGTTCCTGGAGCGCCCGCAGGACGGGACCGAGGTCGCCGTCATAGATGACGTGGGGTTCGTCAGTGGCCGGTACCTCGAAGCGGGCACCGTGCCGCTGGAGATCGCTCTCGCTGAAGTACATGGAATTCGGGTCATCGAAGGTCTGCTGATTGCGTTCCTTGATGCGTTCCCACAGCTCATCGTGCGTTCCCGGCAGATGAACCAGGGTCACGACCGCGCCGGCCTCCTCCCCGATCCGATGCCAGTGACGGCGTTCGTCGGCCGTCCAGAAGCCGTGGTCCATGACGACGTTCTGGCCGGAGCCGAGTGCGGTACGGAGTTCGGTTGCGATCTCTTCCAAGATCGGCTGCTCCCTTACCCGATAGGCCCCACGGGGGAAGTCCCTCCCGTAGTGGCCGTGCGTGCGCCACACGCGCTCGTCGGGACTGATCCGGAGGTACCCGCGCGCTTCAAGCTCACGGGCGAGGGTGGTCTTGCCGGACCCGGGGAGACCCGCCATCAGTACGAGCCGAGCCGAGCCGGTGTGCCCCGACAAGGTCCTCATGATCTGGGAGATCTCCATCTTGCCGTTCGGGGGCAGGTTGCCGAGGCGGTCAGCGCGGAGGAGAGCGGAGAGGCGTTCCTCGACTACGTGGATGAGGGTGTCGTCCAACGGGATGGTCACTGGCTTGCTTCCTCCTTGGTCCAATGGCGGCCGGGGCCCCCGACGTCGACGCCGTACTCGATCGTGGCGCCGGAGCTGTCAATGACGCGGACGGTCAGCACGATGACGGCGGCCCGTGTGTCCGGGGGGATTTCGAGGGATTCGGCGTCGGCCGGAGTTGTGATCCGTGCCCACATGGCACTGACCCGGCGGGTGACCGGACGGCCGGTGTGCCGCGTGATCAGGTCGATGGAGGTCCCCCCAGTGAGGCGCTTGCCCATCAGGAGCTCGGGCAGCTCCTCGGCGATGGTGGCCGGGATCCACGAAGTCGAGTGGGAAACGACGGCGTTGGTGTGCTCGTCCCGGTACGTACGCGAGCGCCGGAGGACCGGCGTACCCGCCGAGATCCCGAGGGCCTCGGCTACTTCCTCTGAGGCCGAGACGATCCCAGCCATGTGCGAGTCGGATCGCTCCCCCGCACGCCAAGAGGAGCCGGTGAGCTTGCTGCGCTCCTCACGCTCCGCGGCTGTCGACAGGGTGGCTCGGGCCCGCACGATCGTCCCGTGACCCCGCGACGAGGTGACAAGTCCGTCAGCCTCCAGGGCCTTGTACGCGGCGTGGACGGTGGTCTTGGAGCCCTTCCCCTGAAACGCCAGCTCCTCGATCTTGGGCAGGCGATCACCGGGCGAGTACTCGCCGCTGCTGATCTGCGCGGCGATCTCGTCCGCTAGGTCTCTCCACTTGGGGGGCATGTCCGGTGATCTCCTCGTCTCGACGGGACCAGTGAACCATAGTCCCGGGATTGATTCCTAGAGACACGCATTCCCGGGATTGTCGCGCCTCGGGTGATTGACAGTCCCCCGCAATCCTGGGAATGTCATGGCGGAAGCAACGCCAAGTGAGACCAACTCACGAAGCGTGACGGCACAGCCATGTCTAGCGGCCTCAGAACGAGGAACGGCCCTCCGGGAGATCTGCCAGGACCACCGGAGAGCCGCTCGTTGGGGCCGTCCATCGAGAGGAGCACGGCCCACATGAACATCATCGTTGCTGGTCAGCGCATCGTTACCCAGGCCGAGTACTTCGAGGCCGCGATCGGCTTCGACGTCGAGCCGCTGGACGTCGAGCACGACCTGATGGCCGGCGGACTCGCCAGCCGGGACGCCCTGACGTCCTTCCTCGCCGACTTCCGGGTCGAGACCGACACGGACCGCGAGGACGCCACGTACTACGCCGGACTGCTCCGCCGGATGCCCCGCGAGCTGCGCACCCACAAGCCCGCCGCGTCGGTCGCCGCCGTGGCTGCCGAGCTGGAGCTCGCCGACGAGGTCCTCGGCTTCGAGGACGACACCGACACCTACGCCGACTGGACCGGCGTCGACTTCGACTCGTACGAGGTCCTCGCGTCGCTCGGCACCCACGACCCGGCCGCGGCCGTCACCGCCGCCCGCGCCCCGCGCCCGGCCCGACCCGTCCTGACCCTGGTCCGCTCCGAGGCCCCGGCGGAGGTGGCGGCATGAAGCAGGCCCTGCGCCACATCGCCCTGTTCGTCCTGACCGTGCTGGGGATGGTGCTCGGCGTGATCGCCGGGACCGTCGCCCTGGTCAGCCTCATCACCGAGTTCGCGGCCCGCGCGACGGCCGCCGGCGGGGACTCCCTCGCCCGGCGCTTCCGCCTCGACCCGATCTCCCCCCGACTCCGCACCGAGCTGGCGCAGCTGCTGGCCGGAATCGCGACTCCCGCCGCTGGAGGCCCCCGATGAGTACGTACCGAGAGGAGCGCCGCGCCGATGAGGCCGCGGCCCGGACCGCCGACCGCGAGGACCGCCGCCTGGAGCTGGAGGCCAAGCTCGCGTACAAGCGGCAGCTGGCCGAGGACGAGCGGGCGGAGAAGGAGCGCAAGGCAGAGCAGGCCCGCAAGGACGGCGAGGTCAAGCGCCGCCAGGAGCAGGCCGAGGCCCGGCGCCGCCAGGACGAGAAGGCCCGCAACCGCGCGGCCCGGGTGGCCCGCATCGGCAAGGTCGCGCGCTGGGTCAACGCGAACCCGGTCACGGTCTTCGTCGGCTTCGTCATGTCCTCCTCGGTCATCCCGGCCGTCATCTCGCAGGTCGGTGCGCTCGGTGACACCGGGGTGAACGTGCTCCTGGCCGCGCTGCTCGCCGCGATGCTGGAGGGCGGCGCCTGGGCGTTCACGTTCATGGGCAAGGCGGCCGAGGACGCCGGAAGGCCGGCGGTGAAGTACCGCATCGCGACCTGGTTCACGGCGTTCGTCGCGGCCGCGGTGAACTACTGGCACTGGGCGGAGAAGCTGCCGAAGGCGCAGTGGGTCGCCGTCGTCTTCGCGGCGAGCAGCCTGTTCGCGATCTACCTGTGGGACATGAAGACGCACGGCTCCCACGGCCGTACGAAGGAAGAGCGCAAGGCCGAGCGGGCCCGCCGTAGCCACCTGGCGAAGCGGAAGAAGGACCACAAGGACATCGCGAAGCAGGCGGCCCTCCTCCTGTCGGCGATGCCGTACGGGGCGATCGACGAGGAGCAGGCGTTCGCCGCCGCGTGGCGCATCCACAAGGGTGCCGAGCCGGGCCTCTCGCCGGAGCTGTACGCGGCGGCCACGAACGCGAAGGTGGCCCTCGGCGCGGCGTTCGAGCTCGGTGAGCACGTCCGTCCGGAGATGGTCCGGGCGGGGATGCTCGCCAGTCTCTACAACCCGCTCAACCCCCTCTCCCACCGCCCCGCGCAGAGCGTTCCGGCACTCGACGCCACCGGGTCGGCCCCGGCCCTCCAGGGGTCCGCCGAGGGGCCTACAGGCCAAGCGGGAATTGGGGTGTACGGCACTCCGGTCTACCGCAAGAAGGCCAGCGAATCCGCCAGCGAGAAGGCGGGCGGGAACGCTGGTGGAGACGCTGGCGGGAACACCCCGCGAGGCCGGTCCGCAGAGGAGCTGGCGCAGCTCCTGCCGGAGGCTCACCGGCTGGCCAGTGAGCTGGTCGCCGAAGGCCGGCAGATCTCGGCGGCCTCGCTCGCGAAGGGTCTGAAGATCCGCCGCGAGGACGGGATGTGGCTGCGGGACCGGGTGATCGAGGAGCGCAAGCTCCACCTGGTCCAGGGCGCCTGACGGCCCGTCTCGTCCCCTGCACGTCCTGCGCGGACGGCCCTGCGGCCGCCGCGTGACTCCCCCCCGAAAGCGCGGGGCTCGGCGCCTCCCTCTCACAGTCG
>NZ_JBHWJY010000095.1:24338-31043 GCF_042731135.1 Streptomyces sp. NPDC059874 | reverse complement strand
GGCTGGTTGTTTCAGCCCCGCCGGCGTTTGAGGCGCGGGTCTGGGCGGAGCCCAGGGTGCCGCGCAGTGGCACTTCCAGCCCCGCAGGGCGCGGGGGCTCGGGGGCAGCGCCCCGACAGCGGCGCCGCACATGGGCGCGAAGGCCGGCTAGGCCACCGGCGGGTCGTCGTGCAGCAGCCGCTGGAACAGGCGGTGGTCGCGCCATGCACCGTCGATGTGCAGATAGCGCGGCGCCATGCCGCACTCCTCGAAGCCGACCTTCCGCAGGACCCGCTGCGAGGCCACGTTGTCGAGCAGGGTCTGGGCCTCCACCCGGTGCAGCCCGACCTCCTCGCGGGCGACCCGACAGACCTCCTCCAGGGCGGCCGTGGCCAACCCCTTCCCGTGCCAGGCCGCATCGACCCAGTAGCCCACGCCGCCGCTGCACAGCGGACCGAGGGCAATGGAGCCCAGGTTGATCACACCGATCACCGCACCGACGCCGCCCGTCTCGACGAACACCCACGGGACCAGCCGCCCCCCGTCCCGGTCGGCGAGCATGCCTTCGATGCGCTCCAGCTGCCCCCGCTCGGTGTAGAAGGCCTCCGACCGCACCGGCTCGTACGGCTTCATGTACGCCCGGTTGCGTTCGACCGCCTCGGCCAGCCCGGCGGCGTCGCCGAGCTCGAGGCCCCTCATCTCCACTCCGTCAATGATCATTCCGGCACGCTAACCCACAACCCGAACGGGCTAACCGAGGGGTATGTCCCCGTACTTGACCTCCCCGCCCGCGTCCAGCGACAGCCGGTAGCCGCGCTTGACCACCGTCTGGATCAGCTTCGGCACCCCCAGCGCCACCCGCAGCCGGGCCATCGCCGTCTCCACGGCGTGTTCGTCGCGGCCCGCCCCCGGCAGCGCCCGCAGCAGGTCCGCCCGCGACACCACCCACCCCGGCCGCCGCGCCAGCACGCGCAGCAGCGCCATCCCGGCGGGTGGTACGGGCCGCAGCTCCGCGTCGACGAGTACCGCTTGCCCCCGGATCTCCACCCGGTGCCCGGCCACCGGCAGGACCTTCGCCCGGCCCGGCAGCTCCTGGCAGAGCAGCTGCACCAGCGGGCCCAGCCGGAACCGTTCCGGCTGCACGGTGTCCACCCCGTGCGCCTGCAACGGCAGCGCGGTCACCGGCCCCACGCACGCGGACACCACCCCGGCCCGCAGCGCCTCCAGCAGGGATTCCCGTACGCCCCGCTCCTCGGCGCGGGACAGCAGCGAGGCCGCGGCCGGGGCCGAGGTGAAGCTGAGCGCGTCGACGCCGCCGCCGATCACCGCGTCCAGCAGCCGGTCCAGCGGCGCCAGGTCCTCGGGGGCCATCCACCGGTACACGGGGACCACCACCACCTCGGCCCCGCCGGCCCGCAGGGCCTCGACGAAGCCGGGCAGCGGCTCCCCGTGCAGCTGGAGGGCGATCCGCCGCCCGGCGACGCCGGCCGCCAGCAGCCGTTCCAGTACCTCGGCGAGGGATTCCGAGTCGGGGGACCAGGTCTCCACGAGCCCGGCGGCCCGGATCGCGCCCTTCACCTTCGGCCCGCGCGCCAGCAGTTCGGTGGCCCGCAGCCGCTCCAGCAGCTCCTCGCCGATCCCCCACCCGTCGGCGGCCTCGATCCAGCCGCGGAAGCCGATGGCGGTGGTGGCGACCACGACGTCCGGCGCGCAGCCGATGAGTTCCTTGGTGGCGGCCAGCAGTTCGCTGTCGTCGGCCAGCGGCACGATCCGCAGCGCCGGCGCGTGCACGACGGCGGCACCGCGGCGGCGCAGCAGGGCGATGAGTTCGTCCGCCCGCCGTGCCGCGGTGACGCCGACGGTGAAGCCCGCGAGCGGGCCGGTCTTGGTGTCGTCCATCGTGACCTGCCTTGTGACGCATGGGGGGCGGTACGGGTGGACCGAGCCTGCCAAGGTGGCGTGTCAGGCTCGGTTCACCCGTATTTCGCCCCGGTTACACCGACGTGAGCTGCGGTTTCGCCTCGACCCCGGCCGTGGGGAGCACCGCGGTCGCCGGCCGGCGAAGGTATACCGCCCATGTCACCGCGCAGCACACGGCGTAGAAGCCGAGGAAGGTGACGAAGGCCGCCGTGCCCGATCCGGAGCTGAGGAACGCCTCCCGGAAGACCAGGTTGATGCCGAGCCCGCCCAGTGCGCCGACCGCGCCGATCAGCCCCATGGAGGCCCCGGAGAGCCGTCGTCCGTAGGCGGCCGCGGCCTCGCCGCTCATGCCGCGCGCCAGCGCCTTGGCCTGGAAGATGCCGGGGATCATCTTGTACGTCGATCCGTTGCCGAGCCCGCTGAGTACGAACAGCGCCACGAACCCGACGAGGAACACCCCCAGCGAGTGCCGCTGCGAGGCGAACACCACCACGCCGGTCGCCGCCGCCATCGCCACGAAGGTCCCCAGGGTGATCCGCGCCCCGCCGAACCGGTCCGCGAGCGCGCCGCCCACCGGCCGGATCAGCGAGCCGAGCAGCGGTCCGATGAAGGTCAGCGAGGCGGCCTGGAGGGGGGTGCGCCCGAACTGGGTCTGGAGCACGAGCCCGAAGGCGAAGCTGTATCCGATGAACGACCCGAAGGTCCCGATGTAGAGGAAGGACATGATCCAGGTGTGGGCGTCCTTGATCGCCTCGCGGACCGCGCCCGTGTCGTTGCGCACGGGGGCCAGGTTGTCCATCCGCAGGGCCGCCAGCGCCGCCGCGATCACGATCAGCGGGATGTAGGCGGCGAGCAGGAGCCTCGGGTGCGTGGCCCCGGCGGTGGCGATGACCAGCAGTCCGGCCAGCTGCACCACCGGTACGCCGATGTTCCCGCCGCCGGCGTTCAGCCCCAGCGCCCAGCCCTTCTTGCGCAGCGGGAAGAAGGCGTTGATGTTGGTCATGGAGGAGGCGAAGTTTCCGCCGCCCACCCCGGTGAGGGCCGCGACGAGCAGGAAGGTCCCGTACGAGGTCCCCGGCTCCATGACCACCAGCGCGGCCACCGTCGGCGCGAGCAGCAGCAGCGCGCTGAAGACGGTCCAGTTCCGGCCGCCGAAGCGGGCGACGGCGAAGGTGTACGGCACCCGTACGAGCGCCCCGACGAAGGTGGCGGTGGCGATCAGGAAGAACTTGCCGGCCGGGTCGATCCCGTACTTGGGGCTCATGAAGAGGACCATCACGGACCAGAGCGACCAGATGGAGAACCCGATGTGCTCGGAGAACACGGAGTAGACGAGGTTGCGGCGGGCGATCCGCTCCCCGCTCTCCTTCCAGAAGGTCTCGTCCTCGGGATCCCACCGCTCGATCCAGCGGCCCCCCTTGCGCGGTGCGGTCGTACCGGTCATCACACGCCTCCACAGCTGTCGCGTCCGTGGTGACGACCGTAGGAAGGGCGCGTTTCGGCCCCGGTCCCCGCCGGATGACCGCCGGGAAACCTTGCTCTCACCCGCCGCCGGGGCGGGGTGTGAGCCCCTTCGGCAGCCGGCTGCCGGGAGGAGGATCCAGCCACCCCCGGTCGGCCGCCAGGCCGGCGGCCGCGGCGCGCAGGGCGTCGAGCCCGGGATGGCCGAAGCCCTTGCGCCACACCATGGACAGCGGAGACAGCGGTACCGGATCGATCAGGGGCCGTTTCACACTGGCGGGCATGTCGAGGAAGTCGACGGTCACCAGCACCGGGTTGCCGGTCTTGGCCATCACCCGGCGGAACTCCTCCTTGCCCATCGCCACGGGCGCGGGCGGCGCCACCTCGATGCCCCGCCCGGCGAACAGTTCGCGCGCCAGCCCCGTCCACTCGACGGTCCGCGGGTTCCCGGCGCCGGCGTACACGCTCTCCCCGGCCAGCGCGTCCAGCGGTACGGATTCCAGCGCGGCCAGGGCGTGCCCCTCGGGCAGCAGCACGGCGAGCGGCTCGTACCGTACGGGCACCGACGCGAGCCCCGCCCGCAGCGCCGGGTCCAGCCCGTCGGCGTAGCCGAAGGAGACGTCGAGCCGTCCGGCGGCGATCTCGGCGGCGGCGTGGGTGAGCCCGCTCTCGAAGCGGGCCATCAGCTCGCAGTCCGGGGCGAGTTCGCGGGCCCGTTCCAGCACGGTCCTGGGGGTGCAGGGCCCGTCGGTGTTGAGGTCGACTAGGAGGGCGCGGGGGGCGGTGAAGGCGGCGGCCAGCTCCTCGTGCGCGGCCAGTACCCGCCGGGCGAGCGGCAGCAGTCGCTCCCCGTCGGGGGTCAGTTCGACGGCGCGGGTGGTGCGTACGAACAGCCCTGCGCCCAGGGTCTGTTCGAGCCGGCGCACGTCCCGGCTGAGCGCCTGCTGGGCGACGTAGAGGCGGGCGGCGGCGCGGGTGAAGTGCAGTTCCTCGGCGACGGCGACGAACCCGCGCAGCAGGCGGGGTTCCACATCACGGGGTATCACCCCCGGAGACTAACAACACGAAGGCGTGAATGGTCTGCGAACAGGTGTTGGACCGCGCCGCGGGCCCTGCCCGAGGCTTTCCCCATGCCCGCCACGACCACCACCGCCGCCGTTGCCGCGTCCCCCCGCATGACCGTCACCGGCACCACCCTCGTCATCGCCACCCCGCCGCGCGGCCCGGTCCGGACCCGGCCGCGCGGGCCGTACGGGCGGCTGTTCGCCATCCCGGGCACCCGCGCCTTCACCGCCGGGAACCTCATCGCCCGGCTCCCCATGGGCATGTTCGGGATCAGCGCGGTCATGATGATCGCCGGCCAGCGCGGTTCGTACGCCCTCGCCGGCGCGGTCACCGCGACGGGCCTGGCCGCCACCGCGCTGGTCGCGCCCTGGACCGCCCGGCTCGTCGACCGCCACGGGCAGGCCCGGATCGCCCTCCCGGCGACCCTGATCGCGGTCCTCGGCTCGCTCTCCCTGGTCGTGTGCGTCCGTACCGGGGCCCCCGCGTGGACCCTCTTCGCCTCCTACGCCGCGACCGCCACCACCCCCAACATCGGCGGCCTGTCCCGCGCCCGCTGGACGCACCTGCTGCGCGACTCCCCCGCCGCACACCACACGGCGATGGCCTTCGAACAGGCCGCCGACGAGCTCTCCTTCATGCTCGGCCCGGTCCTGGCGGCCCTGCTCTGCACCGCAGTCTTCCCCGAGGCGGGCACCCTCACCGGGGCGGCCCTGCTCCTCACCGGCATGCTGGTCTTCGTGTGTCAGCGTTCCACGGAGCCTCCGGTGACGACGGCGCCCCGGCGCGGCTCCCCGCTGCGCGCCCTGGCCCCGATGCTGCTCCTCTTCCTGGCCCTCGGCATGGTCTTCGGCTCGATGGAGGTCACGTCCGTCGCCCACCTCGAACAACGCGGGCTGGGCGCGGCCTCCGGCCTGGTGCTGGCCCTCCAGGCGGCGGGCTCCTGCGCGGCCGGCCTGCTCTACGGCACCCTGCGCCCCCGCTCGCTGCGGGCCTGCGTGGTCGTTCTGGCCGCGCTGATGACCCTGCCGTGGGTGGCGGTGAACACGGGCTCCCTGGCCGCCTTTTGCGCCGCCCTGCTCCTCGCCGGGATGGCCACGGCCCCGACGATGGTCACCGCGATGTCCCGGGTCCACGCCCTCACCCCCGAGGGCCGGCTCAACGAGGGCATGACCCTCGCGGTCACCGCCATCCTCGCGGGGATCGCGGCGGGTTCGGCCTGCGCGGGCCTGGCGGTCGACCATGCCGGCCCGGCGGTGGCCTACTTGCTGCCCGCGGCGGCCGCGCTGCTGGCGCTCGTACTCGTACTCGCACTGACCGCAACCGGGCGGATTCATCCGGCGGCCGAGTGACCGTGCCCGCGTGGTACTCACGACCTCCGCCCATGATCCGCAATAACTGGGGGTGCATTTCCCAGCGCCCTTCCCTTTGCGGAGGAACACCCCTTGCTGTCTGCTTCCCGCTCCGTGTCATCGGCACTGATCGTCGCGGCCGTCACCGCGACCGCTCTGGTGCCGGCCGTTCCGGCCCTGGCCGACTCGTCGAACATCCGGTTCTCCCAGCCGTACCTCCCGTCGATCGCCCCCGGCAAGACGGGCCGCGTCGTCATCGCGGCCCTCGGCGGGTCGCAACCGGCCCTCAGCAACACCTTCCGGATCACCGCTCCGGAACGGACGACCTTCCCGGAGGCCCGCTTCTACTGGGACGGCAAGCGCGCGGCCACCTCGTGCACGCGGTCGGCCGACGCCCGCCAACTGACCTGCAACGCGGGGACCCGCGCCGGCTTCCGCTTCCCGGCGAAGACCCAGACCCAACTCGGCGTGGCCGTGAAGGTCGACGCGAGCGCCCCGGAGGGCACGACGCTGGTCGGCGGCGAGTGGGTGACCGGCACCGAGGCTCCCGCCCTGTTCGCCGTCGCCACCTCGGTGGCCGGCCCGAAGGGCGACAAGGGAGACAAGGGCGACGACGGACACCACGGCCACGACGGCCACGACGGCCACGACGGCAAGCCCGGCCACCACGGCAAGCCCGGAAGGCCCGGACCCAAGGGAGACAAGGGCGACAAGGGCGACCAGGGCCCCGAAGGACCGCAGGGACCCCAGGGCCCCGGCGGACCTCAGGGACCGCAGGGCGACCAGGGTCCCGGAGGCCCCGAGGGACCGCAGGGCCCGCAGGGCAACCCCGGGCCCGCCGGCCCCGAAGGACCCGAAGGACCGAAGGGCGACACCGGCCCACTGGGAGGCCCGCCGGGACCGGAGGGCCCCGAAGGACCGCAGGGACCCC
>NZ_JBHWJY010000095.1:11278-24240 GCF_042731135.1 Streptomyces sp. NPDC059874 | reverse complement strand
GGACCGAAGGGCGACACCGGCCCACTGGGAGGCCCGCCGGGACCGGAGGGCCCCGAAGGACCGCAGGGACCCCAGGGACCGCAAGGCCCGCAGGGACCGAAGGGTGACAAGGGCGACAAGGGCGACAAGGGCAAGCCCGGCCACTGCAAGAAGTGCGGCGGCCACCACCACCACCACGACAAGCCCAAGCCCCCGAAGCACCCCAAGCCTCCGAAGCCCACGCACAAGGCGAAGGCCCGCATCGTCAAGCAGGGCAAGAGCCTGGGCGTCCGCTCCGGCCCCGGCACCCAGTACGGCAAGGTAGGCGAGGTCAACAGCGGCGCGGTCGTCTACCTGCAGTGCAAGGTCAACGGCCAGAAGGTCGACGGCAACTCGATCTGGTACAAGCTCGCCGACGGCTCCGGCTGGATCACGGCCCGCTACGCCCAGAACCTCAACAAGGTGCCGTACTGCTCCTGACGGTGCCGCACCCATGACGAAGGCCCCGCAGCCGAGAGGCTGCGGGGCCTTTGCCCAGTGGTACGACTTTCCGGTACCGTTCTCGTACCGTAAACTCGTACCACTAGGAGAGGAGGCCGTCATGTCCATAAGCGCCAGCGAAGCCAGGGCGACCCTGTTCCCCCTGATCGAGCGCGTCAACACCGACCACGCGCCCGTGCGCATCACCTCCAAGAGCGGCGATGCCGTCCTCATGTCCGCCGACGACTACGACTCCTGGCAGGAAACCGTCTACCTGCTGCGCTCCCCGGCCAACGCCCAGCGCCTGATGGAGGCCGTCGCCCGCGACCGCGAGGGCGCGTCCACGGTCACCAGGACTCTGGATGAGCTGAGGGAGCTGTCCGGGGGCGAGGAGTGAGGAGTGTTCACTTCGACCCCGCCGCCTGGGAGGACTTCCTGTTCTGGCTCTCCTCGGACCGGAAGATGGCCCGCCGGATCACCCGCCTGATCGGCGAGATCCAGCGCGACCCGTTCACCGGTATCGGCAAGCCGGAGCCGCTCAAAGGCGAGCTGTCGGGCTACTGGTCTCGCCGCATCGACGACGAGCACCGCCTCGTCTACCGGGCAGACGACAAGGAAGTGAAGATCCTCAAGGCCCGCTACCACTACTGACATGACGAAGGCCCCGCAGCCGAGAGGCTGCGGGGCCTTTGCCCACATGGGATGAGTGGAGATGGCGGGAATCGAACCCGCGTCCAACGGTGCAGAAGCAGGGCTTCTCCGAGCGCATTCCGCTGCGCTTTTCTCGGCCCCGGAGATCACACGGACAAGTCTCCGACGGGCTCAGTCACTGTTTGGTTTCCCTCCAACCCCCGTGACCGGGGCTAGAGGTTTAGATCCCTAATTGACGCCAGGATCCGGACCGGGACCACTTCCGGGCTGACGCTCCTCACAGAGGCTTCAGCTCACTGTTATTAGGCAGCGAGGGTGAAGCGGGAGTTATCGCTCTTGGAGTTGGCGATTATTTTTTGCGACATATGGTTTACGAGATCATTGCCGCTTCCTCGGCTCGCTTCCCCTGCATCGACATCCGCTGTCGAAACCGATCATCCCCATGTTGATTTTTCAAAGTGCTCCACCCGCGAGCGGGTGGTGCTGACGCCATGGTACGCGAAGTGGACCACCGCGTGCCAGGAGGTTAAACCGTACCCCGCTGCTTGCGACGGATGGCCGAGATCGCCCGGTTCGTCTCGCGGGTGTCCTGCTTCTCGCGGAGCGTCTGGCGCTTGTCGTACTCCTTCTTGCCCTTCGCCAGCGCGATCTCCACCTTCGCGCGGCCGTCCTTGAAGTACAGGGACAGCGGCACGATCGTGTGACCCGACTCGTCCGCCTTGCGCGCCAGCTTGTCGATCTCCTCGCGGTGCATGAGGAGCTTGCGCTTGCGCCGCGCGCTGTGGTTGGTCCAGGTGCCCTGGCTGTACTCCGGCACGTGGACGTTGTAGAGCCACGCCTCGTTGCTCTCCATCGTCACGAAGCCGTCCACCAACGAGGCCCGACCCTGGCGCAGGGACTTGACCTCGGTGCCCGTGAGCACGAGACCGCACTCGTAGGTGTCGAGGATCGTGTAGTCGTGCCGCGCCTTCTTGTTCTGGGCGATCAGCTTGCGCCCTTTTTCCTTAGCCATAGTGCGGTCATTTTCGCACTACGGACCCACCCCGAGGCCACCCAATACCGTGGCGGCCCGCTCCTCGACCCGCTCGCCCCCCGCCAGGTCCGGGGTGATCCCGCTGCCGTCCAGGCTGCGGCCGCCCGGCGTGCGGTAGGTGCCGACCGTCAGTTCGGCGACCGAGCCGTCGGGGAGTTCCGTCGGCATCTGGACCGAGCCCTTGCCGAAGGTGCGGCTGCCCACCGCCACCGCCCGGCCGCGGTCCTGGAGGGCGCCCGTCACCAGTTCGGCCGCGCTCATCGTGCCGCCGTCGACCAGGGCCACCAGCGGCCGGGTCGTGTCGCCGCCCGGGGTCGCGTACAGGGCGCGCTGGTCTCCTCGCACGTCGTACGTGGCCACGAGCCCGCCGTCCAGGAAGGCGGAGGCTGCCGTCACCGCCTCGGTGACCAGCCCGCCCGGGTTGCCGCGCAGGTCGAGCATGACTCCGCCGCCGGGCGGCGCGGCGCGGACGGCGGCCTTGACCCGGTCTCCGGAACCGCGGGTGAAGGAGGCCACCTTGATGATCGTGATGCCGCCGGGGAGTTGCCGTACGGTCACCGGCTCGGCGCGCAGCTGCTCGCGGCGGACGGTCTCGGTGAGGTCGGCGCCGTCACGGCTCAGGTTCAGTACGACGGGGGTGCCGGCCTCGCCGCGCAGCAGGGCGATCACGTCGGCGACGGCCAGGCCGGTCACGGCGTGCCCGTCGACGCTCAGCAGCCGGTCCCCGGCGCGCAGGCCGGCGCGGGCGGCGGGGCTGTCGGGCTGGACCTTGTCGATCTGGATGCGGCCGTCGCGGGCCCGCTGGGCCCACAGCCCGACGCCGGTCCAGCGGCCGTCGAGGCCCTCGGTGAAGGCGGCGTACTCGCCTTGGTCGTAGACGATGCCCCAGCGGTCGCCGCTGCGGCTGACCACCTCCTGGGCGGCGTTCTTGCCGGACTTGCCCTCGGCGACGGCCTCGGCGACGGCCCGGGCCACGGCCTCCCGGTCGGCGGTGCCGGTCGCGCGGGGCGGTTCGGGGGCGTCCGCCACCAGTGCGCCGGCGAGGCCCTCCTCGCGGTCCAGGAAGCCGGTGCTCGCGGCGGTTCCGACGGCCGCGAGGAAGACCAACGTCAAAACGGCCCCGCGACGTAGGTCGCGGGGCCGCAGACAAGAGGCGGGGATACTCGGCAAGCCCAGCATGGCGCCGAGTCTAGGACAAGCCCCGCCGCGGTACGGATGGTTGACCGGACCGCTCGCGGGGCGCTTGTCACACCTTCAGGTACTTGCGCAATGCCACGAAGGCCGCCATGGAGGGCATCAGCAGGCCGATGAAGAGGACGTACGGGAGCTTGCCGAGCACCGACGACCAGCCCATGAAGTCGATGAGCTGGATCTTGTCGCGCAGGCCCACACCGTGGTCGATCACGAAGTACTGGCCGGAGACGAGCATGGCGCAGGCGAAGAGCGCGCCGATGAGCCCGGCGACGGCGGCCTCCATGATGAAGGGGACCTGGATGTAGAAGCTGGACGCGCCGACCAACCGCATGATCCCCGTCTCCCGCCGCCGGCTGAAGGCGGAGACGCGCACGGTGTTGACGATGAGCAGCAGCGCCACGATCAGCATGATCAGCATGATGGCGAGGGCGGCGATGTTCAGGTAGTTGAGGATCCGGAACAGGTCGTCGATGGCCTGGCGCTGGTCGTCGACGGTGTGGATGCCGTCGCGGCCGACGAAGGCGGAGGTGACGACCTTGTACTTCTCCGGGTCCTTCAGCTTGACCCGGAAGGACTCCTGCATCTGGTCCGGGGTGATGGAGGAGGCGAGGGCCGTGTTGCCGAACCGCTCCTGGTAGTGCTTGTAGGCCTCGTCCGCCGATTCGTAGGCGACGGACTTCACCAGGGACATCTGCTTGAGCTCGGACTCGATCTGCTTCTTCTGGTCCTCGGTGACCGCGCCCTTGCCGCAGGTGGTGACGCCCGTGGAGGCCGCCCCCGAACCGTCGGTCTTCTTGGCGGCGGCCTCGCTCGCCTCCTGGGCGTCCTGCTTGTTGCAGAGGTAGAGCGTGACGTTGGCCTTGTCGTACCAGTAGCCCTTCATCTTGCTCACCTGCTCGCGCATGAGCAGGGAGCCGCCGAAGAGGGCCAGCGAGAGGGCCACGGAGATGATGACCGCGAAGGTCATGGTGAGATTGCGACGGAGACCGACGCCGATCTCCGACATGACGAACTGGGCGCGCATGACGTCTCAAGGGCCTTTCAGTGCTGGTAGCCGTAGACGCCGCGCGACTGGTCGCGTACGAGTCGGCCCTGTTCGAGTTCGATGACGCGCTTGCGCATCTGGTCCACGATCTGCTGATCGTGCGTCGCCATGATCACGGTGGTGCCGGTCCGGTTGATCCGGTCCAGCAGCTTCATGATCCCGACGGAGGTCTGGGGGTCGAGGTTGCCGGTGGGCTCGTCCGCGATCAGCAGGGCGGGCCGGTTGACGAAGGCGCGGGCGATGGCCACGCGCTGCTGCTCACCACCGGAGAGCTCGCCGGGCATCCGGTCCTCCTTGCCGCCGAGGCCGACGAGCTCCAGGACCTGCGGGACGGCCTTGCGGATCTCGCCCCTCGGTTTGCCGATGACCTCCTGGGCGAAGGCGACGTTCTCGGCCACCGTCTTGTTGGGCAGCAGGCGGAAGTCCTGGAAGACGGTCCCCAGCTGGCGCCGCATCTGCGGGACCTTCCAGTTGGAGAGCTTGGCGAGGTCCTTGCCCAGGACGTGCACCTGGCCGTGGCTCGCCCGCTCCTCGCGCAGGATGAGCCGCAGGAAGGTGGACTTGCCGGAGCCGGAGGAGCCGACCAGGAAGACGAACTCGCCCTTCGCGATGTCGAGGGAGACTTCTCTGAGTGCGGGACGGCTCTGCTTCGGGTAGGACTTGGAGACACTGTCGAATCGGATCACGGGTGCACCACGGTCGCCGGGAGTAGGTGTGCGTGACCATACGCGAACGGGCGCGAGGTGGGGACCCGGCAACCGGAGTTGTCCCATATGTCCACAGGTCCGAGGGGTGTGTGACCGCGATTGCCCGGACGGGCCGCGCCGAATGTCGGCGGAGCCGGCACAGTGGTAGGGGGAACGGAGTGGTTCCCCGTGCCGTTGTACTGAGTAAGAGGACCGAGGGGACGGAAGGAGGAGCGCATGACATATGACCGGCTCGTGTGCGCGAACTGCGCCGCGCCCGTAAGCCAGGGCCGCTGCCCGGTGTGCCGGGCGAACCGGGAGCGCCTCCAGCAGCAGGAGGGCCCCTTCTCCGGCCTGAATCCCGTGACGCTCATCGTGCTCATGGTGATCCTCGTCGCGGCGCTCGCACTGGTGGCGCAGCAGACCGCGTAGGCGTACCGATCACATGCCGCACACGTAACGCGAAGGGCCCGGACACCAGGGGTGTCCGGGCCCTTCGCGTACGCACGTCCGCGGTTACGCGGTCTGCTCCTGCTGCTTGCGCCAGCGGATACCGGCCTCCAGGAAGCCGTCGATCTCGCCGTCGAGCACCGCCTGCGGGTTGCCGACCTCGAACTCCGTCCGCAGGTCCTTGACCATCTGGTAGGGGTGCAGGACGTAGGAGCGCATCTGGTTGCCCCAGGAGCTGCCGCCGTCCTTGAGGGCGTCCATCTTGGCCTGCTCCTCCTGGCGGCGCCGCTCCAGCAGCTTGGCCTGGAGGACGTTCATGGCGCTGGCCTTGTTCTGGATCTGCGAGCGCTCGTTCTGGCAGGACACCACGATGCCGGTCGGGAGGTGCGTGATGCGCACCGCCGAGTCGGTCGTGTTGACGCCCTGACCACCGGGGCCGGAGGCGCGGTACACGTCGATGCGCAGTTCGCCCTCGTCGATCTCGACGTGGTCGCTGGACTCGACGACCGGCAGCACCTCGACGCCCGCGAAGGAGGTCTGGCGGCGGCCCTGGTTGTCGAAGGGCGAGATGCGCACGAGGCGGTGCGTGCCCTGCTCGACGGAGAGGGTGCCGTAGGCGTACGGGGCCTTGACGACGAAGGTGGTCGACTTGATGCCGGCCTCTTCCGCGTACGAGGTCTCGTAGACCTCGGTGGCGTAGCCGTGGCGCTCGGCCCAGCGCAGGTACATGCGCTGGAGGCGCTCGGCGAAGTCGGAGGCGTCGACGCCACCGGCCTCGGCGCGGATGTTGACCAGGGCCTCGCGCTCGGCGTACTCGCCGGAGAGCAGGGTCCGGACCTCCATCTCGTCCAGGGCCTTGCGGACGGAGATCAGCTCGGTCTCGGCCTCGGCGAGGGTGTCCGCGTCGTCCATTTCCTGGGCGAGCTCGAAGAGCACCGCGAGGTCGTCGATACGGCCACGCAGGGTCTCGGTCTTGCGGACCTCCGCCTGGAGGTGCGAAAGCTTGCTCGTGATCTTCTGAGCGGCCTCCGGGTCGTCCCACAGGGACGGCGCGGCGGCCTGCTCCTCGAGCACGGCGATATCTGCCCTCAGCTTGTCGAGGTCCAGGACGGCCTCGATCGACCCCATGGTCGAGGAGAGGGACTTCAGCTCTTCGGAAACATCGACGACTGCCACGGGTCCAGCGTAGCCGGTCCTCGGACAAGGCCGACCGGGCAGGCCGAATCACCCGTACTGATGGCGGGTCGTACGGGCGTACGCTCAGCGTATGACCGTTCTTCTCGTCAAGCGCCGCCATGTGGACCACATGCGTGTCACGACGTCGAGCTGTCTGCCGCCGGACCTGTCCCAAGCCTGATCCACCCCGATCCGACTTGGTCCTGTACGCGGCCCAGAGCTCCCGGCGCCATCCCTGCCGGCGACCCTCCCCACCCGCGGCCCCCCGCCACCTCTGGGGAACAGGACCCCGTGACATCCCGAAACGGAGCCGTCATGCCGTCCGCGCACACCTCCCTCCCCGTCCTGGACCTCTCCCAGGCCGACGACCCGGCCCAGCGGGCCGACTTCCTGAAGAAGCTGCACGCAGCGGCCAGGGACACCGGGTTCCTGCACCTGATCGGACACGGCGTCACCGCCGCCGAGAGCGCCCGCATCCTTGATCTGACCAGGGCGTTCTTCGCCCTGCCGGAGGCCGACCGGCTCGCCGTGAGCAATCTCAACTCCCCGCACTTCCGCGGCTACACCCGGATCGGCCACGAGCTGACCGGCGGAGCCTCCGACTGGCGGGACCAGCTGGACGTGGGCGCGGAGCGGCCGGCGCCGGTGCTGGAGCCGGGGGACCCGGCGTACCTGTGGCTGGAGGGCCCGAACCAGTGGCCGGCGGCCCTGCCCGAGCTGCGCACGGTGGTCCTGGACTGGCAGTCCCGCCTGGCGGCGGTGGCGCACCGGCTGCTGCGGGAGCTCCTCGCCTCGATCGGCGCCCCGGCGGACTTCTTCGACGCGGCCTTCGCGGACCGCCCCCACCTGCACACGAAGCTGATCCGCTACCCGGGGTCGGCGCCGTCGGGCGCGGACCAGGGGGTGGGCGCGCACAAGGACTACGGCTTCCTCACCCTGCTCCTCCAGGACTCGGTGGGCGGCCTCCAGGTGGTCCGGGACGGGGGCTACCTCGACGTCCCGCCCCTCCCGGGGGCGTTCGTGGTCAACCTGGGTGAGCTGCTGGAGATCGCCACGGAGGGCTACCTGACGGCGACGGACCACCGGGTGGTCAGCCCGCCGGGCTCCGTCGAGCGGTATTCGGTGCCGTTCTTCTACAACCCGAGGCTGGACGCGGTGATCGACACGGTGCCGGGCGAGTACCTGCGGTCGGCGCCGGGCGTCCTGCACGACGCGTCGAACCCGCTGCACGCGGAGTACGGCCGCAACGAGTTGAAGGGGTGGATCCGGGCCCACCCCGCCGTGGCGCGGCGCTGGCACCCGCAACTGGTGGTCCCGGCGTAGCCCCCTCCCCGGGCTCCGCCCGGACCCGCGCGGCGGGCGGCGCCGCCCGCCCGGCGCGGCTCGAAACCCGGGGCTCCGCCCCGCACCGCGGCGCCTCAAACGCCGGCGAGGCTGGATGTGGCCGCCGCCGCCGCCCGTCCCGCGCGCCTCAAAGACCCGGGGCTCCGCCCCGGACCCCGCTCCTCAAACGCCGGAGGGGCTGCATTTTTCGCTCCGCAGCTGGCTTACCCGCGGGGCCATTCCAGCCGCACCGGAGCCAAACTCAGCCCCGCCGGCGTTTGAGGCGCCGCCGGAGGCAAGGCCAGCCTCGCCGGCGTTTGAGGCGTGGGGTCTGGGGCGGAGCCCCAGGAGGGCGGGCGGCAGGCTGGTTACGGGGTGCGGGGGCCCGACTGCTTGTTGTTCTGCGGGGGCTTCGGGTCGTCGCCGCCCGACACTGCGAACCACGTGCCCAGGCCGACCACAGCGGTCAGCGCCACGGCCGAGAGGGACAGCACGAGCCGCCGCTTACGGGCAGCCTCCGCACGGTGCCGCGCGGAGCCCGGCCGGTGGCCGCCCGCCGGCCTCGGCACCCGCGCCGTGCCCAGCGCGCCGCCCGCCAGCTCGTCCGGCCCCGGCACCCGCATCGAGGTGTGGGTGTCCCGGTTGGAGTCCGTCGCAGACCCCGGGACGAGGGGGACCACGCCCCTGCGGCGCACGGGATCGGTCGCCGTGGCCGGCTCGTCCGACGACGGGTCCGGCTCCGGATCCGCGTCGTCCGGCTCGTCCACGTCCAGCGGCGGCATCCCCGCCAGCAACGGCAGCAGGTCCCGCAGGCGGACCGACAGTTCCGAGGCGCGCAGCCGGGACGCGGGGGCCTTCGCCAGGCACTGCACGATCAGCTGCCACAGCTCGTCGGGGATCCCGGGGAGGGGGACGACGGTCTCCGTGACGTGCCGTCGCAGCACCGCGCCCGGGTGGCCCCCGCCGAAGGGGGTGAAACCGGCCAGCAGCTCGTACAGCACGG
Source organism: Streptomyces sp. NPDC059874 (assembly GCF_042731135.1). Lineage (NCBI taxonomy): Bacteria > Bacillati > Actinomycetota > Actinomycetes > Kitasatosporales > Streptomycetaceae > Streptomyces > Streptomyces sp. NPDC059874. The sequence goes on along the minus strand of NZ_JBHWJY010000095.1, from coordinate 15,220 downwards.
TGGCCAGGGCGTATATGTCGACCGCCGCCCGCGGCGGCAGGCCCTCGACGATCTCCGGGGCCAGGTAGTCCGGGGTGCCGATGATCCGGGTGGTCGGGGCCGAGGTCCGGACTCCGGCGGCCCGCCGCGGCGAGTCGATCAGCTTGGCCACGCCGAAGTCGGTCAGCAGCGCCGGATGCGCGCCGCCCGGGCCGAGCGGGCCCTGCATGTCGAGCAGGACGTTCTCCGGCTTGACGTCCCGGTGGACGACCCCCGCCGCGTGCGCCGCCGCCAGCGCGTCGGCCACGTCCGCGACGATCGCCACGGCCGCCTCGGGGGCGAGCCGCCGCTCGCGGTCGAGGCGCGTGCGGAGGTCCGTACCGCGTACGAGGTCCATGACGAGGGCGAGGTCGTTGCCGTCGACGACGAGGTCGCGGACGGAGACCACGTGGGGGTGTTCCAGCCCGAGCAGCGCGCTGCGCTCCTGGACGAACCGTCCGACCAGTTCCTGGTCGGACGCGAGGTCCTCGCGCAGCAGTTTGACGGCGACGGGCCCGTCAGGCCCCTCGCCCAGCCATACCGTGCCCGCGCTGCCGCGCCCCAGGATCTGGTGCGCGGTGTACCGGCTGCCGATCTTCCGTGCCACGACTGCTCCCTCAGCGGCTGGCGTACGCACCAAAGCTACGCGGCCGGGTGCGCCTTGGAGGCCGGCAGGGGCCCTGATTCGCGGTGACCTTCACTTCTGCGGGCGAAAACATGTCCCAGAAGTCGACAAATCCACGAACTCGGCGCTACAGGGGTCCGTTTCAGGGCTGGTTGGAGCCCGTGGCCTCCCCGATGGTGCCGACCCAGTCGACGACCTCGGAGCCCCAGCTCCACAGCTGGTCCCACCAGCCGCGGCCGGTGCCGACCGCTTCCTGGAGTCCGCTGAACTCCCAGATGAGCCAGCCCGCCACGAAGAACAGCACGATGAGCACCAGGCAGCCCTTCAGACAGCCGAGGCCGGGGATCTTCACCGGGTTGGCGCTCCGGCGACGCGGCTCGCGCGGCTCCCGGGGGGCCGGCTGCTGCGGCGGCGGAGCCTGCGGGGGCTGCTGCGGCTGGCGGTACTGGGGCTGCTGCTGCGGCTGCTGGTACGGCTGAGGCTGGTGCTGCTGCGGCTGGTAGTGCTGCGGCGGCGGAGGCGCGTACTGCTGGTGCTGCGGCTGTCGGTACTGAGGAGGCTGCTGCGGCGGCGGGCCCTGCCGGTACGGCTGCTGCTGCGGGGTCTGCTGCGGCCGGTGCTGCGGCGGCGGGGGCGCCTGGCGCTGCGGGCGACGGCGCAGCGGGTCCTCGCTCGGGTCGAGGTACTGCATCTGCGTCTGCTCGTTGCGGTCACGGGCGGCCTGCAGCTGCGACTGCCACGGGTGCGGCTGGTCCGGCCGCTGCACGGGCGGCATGACGGAGGTCGGGTCGGCGCCCGGCCCCCCGGTGCTCGGCAGCACCGTGGTCGCCTCGGCCCCGCCGACCGGCGGCATGACGGAGGTCATGGCGTTCGGGTCGTACGCGCCCATCGGCGTCGCTCCCGCGCCACCGGGCAGCATCTGGGTGGCCTCGGCGGCCCCCGGCGTTTCCGGGACCGGCGCCGGGGAGGGGTCGGGAGCCAGCAGCGCGCCGACGCCGAGCGCGGCCTCCACCTCGGCGGCGGAGGAGTGCACGCCGATGCCGGAGGCGACCACGCGCAGCGCGCGGGCCAGGCTCACGGCGCTGGGGCGCTCGTTCGGCTCCTTGCGCAGACAGCGCTCGACGACCGTCCACAGCGGTTCGGGCACGGTCGAGGGGCGCTGCGGGTCTTCGCTGAGGTGGCGGTGCAGCACTTCGAGGGCCGTGCCGCCGGCGAACGGCGGGCGGCCGGTGAGCAGCTCGTAAAGCAGGATGCCGGCGCCGTAGATGTCGACGGCGGAGGTCTGCGGGCGGCCTTCGGCGGACTCGGGGGCCACATAGGCGGGGGTGCCGACGAACTCGTGGGTGCGGGTCAGGCCCGGGGAGTCGGCCAGGCGCGCGATGCCGAAGTCGGTCAGCATCGGCTTCATCTGGCCGCCGCGCTCGTCGAGCAGCACGTTGGCGGGCTTCAGGTCGCGGTGGACGACGCCGTCGGCGTGGCTGGCGGCGAGCGCGTCCGCGATCTGGGCGGTCAGCAGGCTCGCGGCGACGGGAGTGAAGGGCCCGTTCTGGCGGAGGTACTTGTGCAGGTCCGGGCCGTCGATCAGGTCCATGACGAGGGCCAGGAGATCGCCCTCGACGACGAGGTCGCGGGTGCGGACGATGTTGGGGTGGGTCAGGCGCAGCAGGACCGAGCGCTCGCGGAGGAAGCGCATGACGATGTCCGCGTCCTGGGCCAGCTCCTCCTTGAGGACCTTGATGGCCACGGTCTCGCCGGGCTGGCCGGCGACGGCCGCCTCGGCTCCCGCTGCCTCCCTCTGGCGGGCACGCCAGACAGTGCCCGTGGCGCCGCGCCCGAGCGGCTCCTCGAGCAGGTACTTGCTGCCGACTGGCCGCACGTCTCGCGCTCCCTGCTGCTGTGTCGATCTGCTGTCTCGATCGGTTTTCCGGCCCACTCTAGGGGGTGTCCCTGTGGAAGACGCGGGTCACCGGAGGTTGGTTGCCGCACGTATGTGCGAAGGGTGACGTTCGGGGGGTATGCCCCTGGCGATTTTGCCCGCATTCCGTGAGGTCAGGCCCGCCGCCTGATCAATCAAGATCACTTGTCGGCGGGTGCCGGGCGTGTTGTCCGTGACAGGTGCGAGGATGCACACGTACGGAAGGCACGGGACGGGAGCCCGCCTTCCGGCAGACCTGACCGGACGACGCGTCCGTGCCGGGCGGGGGGCGACGAACGGGCAGCCATGCCCGTGCCGTCATTCCCCTGCCGGGCGCACACACCGCGCCCACCGCGCAGAAGGGACCGCTGACGGCGATGCAGATCCGGCTGACCGTCCTCGGGTCGCGCAGCGGCCACCAGACCGCGAGCGCCCCAGCCAGCTGTGACGTGCTCGTCACCGCGCCCGTCGGGACCGTGCTCGCCGCGGTCGCCTCCGGGCTCGCGGCGACCGTCGGCGGACCCGACACCGGGGGCACGGTCGTGCTGTACGCGGGTGCGGAGCGGCTGGACCTCCAGCGGCGGGTGCTGGGCGAGCCGCCGCTGGTCGACGGGGCGGTGCTGGCGCTGAACGCGCCGGTGCCGGACGTGCTGCCGGAGGAGGGCCTCGGCGCCCCGCAGCTGCACGTGGTCGCCGGACCCGACGCGGGCGGGGTGCACCTGCTGCATAGCGGGCAGATCCGGGTGGGGCGCTCCGCCGACGCCGACGTCCCGCTCGACGACCCCGACGTGTCGCGGCTGCACTGCGCGGTGACGGTGCTGCGGGACGGGCGGGTGGCCGTGGCCGACCTGGACTCCACGAACGGCACCACGCTGGACGGCGCCCCGGTGGGCCCGCAACCGGTCGCCCTGGCCCCGGGGGCCCTGCTCCGGGTCGGCGAGTCCACCCTCCGGCTGGCCCCCTCGGGCGCGGCCGCCCCCCGCCCCACCACCCCGGACCTGGAGGGCCACCTCTCCGTCCCGCCCACGGGACCGAACGCCTACGGCGCAGCCGCGTCCACCGGGTCGGGCGGGTCGGGCACGGGCACGCCCGGCGCAGCCAGGTGGGCAGGCTCCGGCGGGGCGCCGACCGGCCCACACGCATCCGCGCCGCAGGGCGCCCCCGGCACGGACGACACCGGCCCCGCCGGGTGGAGCGGCCCCGCTGGCACCGGCGGGACACCCACCGGCAGCGGCGGCCCGGGCGGAACTCCGCACGGCACCTCCGGCGCAGCCGGGTCGGGCGGGTCCGGCACGGGCACGCCCGGCGCAGCCAGGTGGGCAGGCTCCGGCGGGGCGCCGACCGGCCCACACGCATCCGCGCCGCAGGGCGCCCCCGGCACGGA
>NZ_JBHWJY010000095.1:0-11178 GCF_042731135.1 Streptomyces sp. NPDC059874 | reverse complement strand
CGACACCGGCCCCGCCGGGTGGAGCGGCCCCGGCGGCTCCGGCGGGGTGGACGCCGACGCGGACCCCGAAGCCCCCGGCACGGGACACGGCCGGGCTCGGCGCAAGGGGATCGGGGCCTGGGCCCGGAAGTGGGTGCGTGGGGAGGACCTCGCCGAGGCTCCGGAGGAACCGCTTCCGGCGACCGCCGCCGCGCCCGACCCCGACGACCCCGCCGCGCTGCTGCTGGCCGCGCTGGGCCCCACCGAGCGCCTGTGGTCACGTACGCCCGACGACCCCCGAAGGTTGGAGGTCGGACTGGGCGCCGGCAGCCGGGTGTCCCTGCCCGCCGTCGGCGGGCTCGGCGTGGCCGGCCCCCGGGCCCGGCTGGCCGGGGTCGCCCGTTGGCTGGTCGCGCAACTCGCCGCGCTGCACGCGCCCGGGCAGCTGGAGATCGTGCTGCTGTCCACCGACCGCGCGCGCGGCCTCGTCGACCGCCGCCGGGACTGGGGCTGGCTCGGCTGGCTGCCCCACGTACGGCCCGCGCACGGGCAGGACTGCCGGCTGCTCCTCGCGTACGACCGCGACCAGGCCGTCGCCCGCACGGGTGAACTCACCCGGCGCCTGGACGACAGTCCCCTCGGCACGCACTGGGCCGCCGCCGACCCCGATCGGGTCCGGCAGGCCGCCGCCGCGTACGAGGGGCCGTACACCCTGCTCGTCCTCGACGGCGATCCCGGCGCGGGCCCGTTGCGCGACCTCACCGGGCGGCTCGCCTCGCACGGCCCGGCCGCCGGGATCCACGTCCTCGCGCTCGCCGAGGCCCCGGCAGCCACTCCCGCCTCCCCGGTCACCGACACGTACGAGGCGGCCTGCGTGAGCTCCCCCGCCTTCCGGGACTGCGGCGCGGTCGCCCTGCTCAGCGGGGACGTGGCCACGGCCGTACGGACCTTCACCGTCTCCGGCGGCCACCCGGTGCCCACCGGCGGCACCGCCACCGCCGACGCCGTCTCCGCCGCCTGGGCCGAACGCTTCGCGCGGGCGCTGGCCCCCCTGCGCACCACCGAGGGCTCCACGGAGAGCTACCGCCCGGCCGCCGCCGCGCTGCCCGCCACCGCGCGGCTGCTGGACGAGTTGGGGCTGGCCCGGGCCACCCCGGCCTCCCTGATGGCCCGTTGGGCCGCCGCCACCGACCAGGGGCAGGGCGTGGGCGGGCTGGCCGAGATCGTGCTGGGCAGCGGGCGGCGCGGAGCCGTCGGCGCCGAGCTGGTCCACGACGGCCCGCACCTGCTGATCGAGGGGCCGGCCGGGAGCGGCCGCACGGAGCTGCTGCGTTCGGTGGCGGCCTCGCTGTCCGCGGCGGCCCGCCCGGACCGGCTCGGCCTGGTCCTGCTCGACGGGGCGGGCGGCGAGCGCGGCGACGGCCTGCTCCCCTGCACCGAGCTCCCGCACGTATCCGCCCACCTGGTGGCCTCCGATCCACTGCGTATGCGGGAGTTCGCCCAGGCGCTCGGCGCGGAGCTCAAGCGCCGCGCCGAGCTGCTGGAGGGCATGCCGTTCGCCGAGTGGCACGCCGGCCGGGAGCTCGCCGACCGGATGGTGTCGCCCCGCCAGCCCACCGCGGGCGAGCTGCGCGGCGACCTCGACCCCCAGCGCACCGGCACGCTGCGGCTGCGCTCCTCCGCCACCCGTACCGATCCGGCGGGGCCCAGTCCGCTGCCGCGGCTGGTGGTGCTGGTGGACGACTTCGACGCGCTGGTCGCGCCGGGACTCGGCGCCACGGGTCGGCCCGCCGCCGGTTCGGTGGTCCGGGCGCTGGAGGCGGTGGCCCGCGAGGGCGCCCGGCTCGGCGTGCACCTGGTGGCGACGAGCGCCCGTCCGGACCGGACGGCCGACACCCTCCTCGCCCGGCTGACCACCCTGCGGGTGGAGTTGGAAGCCCCCGACCAGCCGGGTCCCGGCCGCGGCCTGCTGCGTCACGCGGACGGGCGGACGGTTCCGTTCCAGGCGGGCCGGGTCACCGGACGGATCCCCCGGACGGCGACCCTGCGGCCCACTGTGGTCCCGGTGGAGTGGGAGCGGATGGGCGACCCGCCTGCCCGCCGCCCGGTGCGCGAGCTGGGCAACGGCCCGACCGACCTCGCGCTGCTGGCCAGCGCCCTGGACCGGGCCTCCCACCTGGTCTCGGCCATACCCGTCCTGTTCCCACCGGCCCCGTAGGGGGTGTCCTGTGCCCACGCGCCTCCCGCGACGCGGTATTGCGGGGGCGCGCGGGTCGGCGTAGACCTTGTGGTCCGGGACACACCACGGGCATCGGGGGCAGAACCATGCGCCAGCACGGAACGGGCCGTACGAAACTCACTTGGGCTGCGCTGGCCGCGGCGGGCGCGCTCGTGCTCAGCGCCTGCGGCGACGACGGCAAGGCCGGCGGCACCGACGAGGCATCGAAGGCACCACAGGGCGGGACGGCCGCGCCGCGCGTGGAGTTACCGAAGCTGACCGGCGAGAAGCTGGAGGTCGCGGCGGTCTGGACGGGCCCGGAGCAGGCGAACTTCACGAAGGTCCTGAAGGAGTTCGAGAAGCGGACGGGCGCGACGGTCACCTTCGTCCCGGCCCAGGACCCGATCGTCACCTTCCTCGGGACGAAGATCGCGGGCGGGGCCCCGCCGGACGTGGCGCTGCTCCCGCAGGTCGGGGCGCTGGTCTCGGCGGTGCAGAACAAGTGGGCGCAGCCGGTGGGCGCGGATGCCCAGGCCCAGCTCGACGCGAACTACTCGGCGGGCTGGAAGAAGCTCGGCGCGGTCGACGGCACCCAGTACGGCGTGTACTACAAGGCCGCCAACAAGTCGCTGATCTGGTACAACGCGAAGGCCTTCGAGGCGGCGGGCGTGCAGCCGCCGAAGACGTGGAAGGACCTGCTGGCGGCGGCCGACACCCTCTCCGCCTCGGGCACCCCGGCGGTTTCCGTGGCCGGCGCGGACGGCTGGACCCTCACCGACTGGTTCGAGAACGTCTACCTCTCCCAGGCGGGCCCGGAGAAGTACGACCAGTTGGCCAAGCACCAGATCAAGTGGACGGACGACAGCGTCAAGCAGGCGCTGACCACTCTCGGCGAGCTCTTCGGGCGCAAGGACTTCCTGGCGGGCGGGCCGAGCGGGGCGTTGTCCACCGAGTTCCCGAAGTCGGTGACGCAGACGTTCACGGGCGGGGACCGGCCGGCGGCCGCGATGGTCTACGAGGGCGACTTCGTCGCGGTGAACATCGCGCAGACGGACGCGAAGGTGGGCAAGGACGCCCTCGTCTTCCCCTTCCCCGCGGTCGGCGCGAAGGCGCCGGTGGTCTCGGGCGGTGACGTGGCGGTCGCGTTGAAGCCGTCGAAGGGCGCGCAGGCGCTGCTGACCTTCCTGGCCTCGGCGGACGCGGCGGAGATCCAGGCCCGCGAGGGTGGTTTCGTCTCCCCGAACAGGGGGGTCGACCCGGACGCCTACCCCAACGACATCCAGCGGAACATCGCCAAGGCGCTGCTCGCGGCGGGCGACGACTTCCGCTTCGACATGTCGGACCAGGCCCCGTCGGCCTTCGGCGGGACCCCGGGAGCGGGTGAGTGGAAGGCCCTCCAGGACTTCCTCGCGAACCCGTCGGACGTGGCGGGCACCCAGGCGAAACTGGAGGCGGACGCGGCCAAGGCCTACGGGAACTGATTCCGGTGGCGGCCACCTCTCGGGAGGCCCGGCGCCGCCGCCTGATCGCGGCGGCGTTCCTCCTCCCGGCGCTCGTGCTGCTCGGGGCGCTCGTCGTGCACCCGATCGGCTATTCGGTCTACCGCAGCCTCTTCGACCGCTCCGGCGACTCCTTCGTCGGGGCCGGCAACTACCGCCAGATCCTGAGCGACGACACCATCCGCACCGCCCTGAAGAACACGGCGGTGTGGGTGGTGCTCGCGCCCACCACGGCCACCGCCCTCGGCCTGATGTTCGCGGTGTTGACCGAGCGGGTCCGCTGGGGAACGGCGTTCAAGCTGCTGGTCTTCATGCCGATGGCGATCTCGATGCTGGCGGCGGGCATCATCTTCCGGCTGGTCTACGACCACGACCCCGACCGGGGGATCGCCAACGCGGTGTGGGTCGGGGTCCACGACACCTTCGCGGAGTCCTCGGCCTTCCCCAAGGCCCGCCCGGGCCGGGACTCCCCGCTGGTCCCGGCCGGCGGGGGCGCCTTCGTCACCCGCGATCCGGTCGGCGCGGGCACCCCGGCCGCCCTCCCGCTGGTCGGGGTGGCCCCGGAGGCGCTGCCCGAGGGGACCCGTACGGCGAAGGCCGCACCGGCCGAGCCGGGCAAGGTGACCGGGACGGCCTGGCAGGACTTCACCCGGGGTGGCGGCGGTCGTACCAACGCGGTCGACCCGACCGAGTCGGCCTTCGCCGGCATGCGGATCGAGGCGGTCAAGGACGGCAAGGTGGTCGCTTCGACGACGACCCGCGCCGACGGCACCTTCACCCTGCCCGCGGCGGCGGACGGCGCCCTGCTGCGGCTGCCCGCCTCGAACTTCCGGGAGGCGTACTCGGGGGTGCAGTGGCTGGGCCCGACGCTCGTCACCCCGGCGGTCATCGGGGCGTACGTGTGGATGTGGGCCGGTTTCGCGATGGTGCTGATCGGGGCCGGGCTGGCGGCCGTACCGCGGGAGTTGTTGGAGGCGGCGCGGGTGGACGGGGCGAACGAGTGGCAGGTGTTCCGCCGGATCACCGTCCCGGTGCTGGCGCCCGTGCTGGTCGTCGTGCTCGTGACCCTCGTCATCAACGTCATGAAGGTCTTCGACCTGGTCTTCGTGATCGCCCCGGGCGCGGTCCAGGACGACGCGAACGTCCTCGCGCTCCAGCTGTACCGCACCTCCTTCGGCACGGACGCCGACCCGGGCCTGGGCAGTGCGATCGCCGTCCTGCTGCTGGTGCTGGTGGTGCCGGTGATGCTCGTGAATATCCGCCGGCTCCGGAAGGAGGGGTCCCGATGAGCCGATCCGACGCGACGCCGGACCCGACCGACCCGCCTGCCAACTCGCCTGCGGCGAAGCACAGCGGACCAGCAGCGCCCCACCCGGCAGGAGCCGAACCGGATGCGGGGCCCGCCGAGAGCCAGCGGGCAGCAGCCCGAGCCGGCTCCGCCCCGCCCGCCGCAGGCAGCCCGGCAGCCGAGCCGGCCATGCCCGGACCGGGCTCCGTGGTGCCGCCGACAGCCGAACCGGCCGCAGGCCCCAGGGCCGCCGACCCGGTCGGCAAACCGCCGGCAGGCGAGCGGGCAGCAGGCCGGGCCGGGTCCGCCGCGGCCGCCGCAGGCGGCCTGGCCAGGCTCGCCGCGGGCGCCACACGGGTCTTCCTGGTCGCCGCCGCGCTGTTCTGGCTGCTGCCCACCCTCGGCCTGCTGATCTCCTCCTTCCTCTCCCCCACCGACCTGAACGAGGGCGGCTGGTGGCAGGTGTTGACGGCGCCCTCCCGGCTCACGGCGTCGAACTACTCGCGGCTCCTGGCGAACGACACGATCACCGGCTCCCTCCTCAACACGGTCGCGATCGCCGTCCCGGCGACCCTGCTCGTGGTGACCCTCGGCGCCTTCGCCGGATACGCCTTCGCCTGGCTGGAGTTCCCCGGCCGGGACTGGCTCTTCCTCCTCGTCGTCGGGCTGCTCGTCGTCCCCGTACAGGTGGCGCTGATCCCGGTCTCCGAACTCTTCGGTTCCATAGGCCTGTTCGAGACCACGGCGGGCGTGGTCCTCTTCCACACCGCCTTCGGGCTGCCCTTCGCCGTCTTCCTGCTGCGCAACTTCTTCGCGGAGATCCCGCGCGAGCTGCTGGAGGCGGCCCGCCTCGACGGGGCGGGCGAACTGCGGCTGTTCGCCCGGGTGGTGCTGCCGCTGGGCGGTCCGGCGATCGCCTCGCTCGGCATCTTCCAGTTCCTGTGGGTGTGGAACGACATGCTGGTCGCGCTGGTCTTCGCGGACTCGGCGAACCCGCCCGTGACGGTCGCGCTCCAGCAGCAGGTACGGCAGTTCGGGAACAACATCGACGTGCTGGCGCCCGGCGCGTTCCTGTCGATGGTGGTTCCGCTGGTCGTCTTCTTCGCCTTCCAACGGCAGTTCGTCTCGGGGGTGATGGCGGGCGCGATCAAGTAGAAGACACCGGTTGACGTGGCACGTTGACGCTCCGTAACCCGAATGCCGCACGCTGCGTAACCCGATCGCCACGCCGGGGGTTCCTGGGCAATATGCCCGCGCCGACCCCTGGATGTGCCGTGCCCCGGTTCAGCGTCATCGTGCCCGCGTACAAGGTCCAGGCGTACCTCCAGGAGAGTCTGGACTCGGTCCTGACGCAGTCGTACCCGGATCTGGAACTGATCGCGGTCGACGACGCCTCCCCGGACGCCTGCGGTTCGATCATCGACGAGTACGCGGCCCGGGACCCCCGGGTGACCGCCGTGCACCTGGCGCACAACCTCGGGCTGGGCCCCGCCCGCAACGCGGGCCTGGCCCGGGCCACCGGCGACTACCTGGTCTTCCTCGACGGCGACGACACGCTCGCCCCCGGCGCACTGCAGGCCATCACCGACCGGCTGAAGGCGACCGGCTCCCCCGACGTCCTGGTCTACGACTACGCGCGCACCTTCTGGACGGGCGAGCTGGTCCGCAACCGCCTCTCGCACCGCCTCTCCGAGGAGGGCCCGGCCAGCTTCCGCCTCGCGGACCGCCCGGCCCTCCTCGGCATGCTGATGGTGGTGTGGAACAAGACCTACCGCCGCGAGTACGTGGAACGCGAGGGCCTGCAGTTCCCGCCCGGCTTCTACGAGGACACCCCCTGGACCTACCCTGCGCTGCTGGCCGCCGAGTCCGTCGCCGTCCTGGACCGGGTCTGCGTGCACTACCGCCAGCGGCGCACCGGCTCGATCCTGACCACGACCAGCCGCCGCCACCTCGACATCTTCGACCAGTACGACCGCGTCTTCGGCTACCTCGCCGGCCGCCCCGAACTGGAGCGTTGGCGTGCCGTCGTGCACCGCCGGATGGCCGAGCACTTCTGCACCCTGTACGCCGACCCGCGCCGCCTCCCGCGCGCCGCCCGGGCCGAGTTCTTCAAGCGGGCCTCGGCATTGCTGCGCCGCTACCGGGCCCCGGGCCGCGTCGGCGCGCCGCCCCTGTCCCTGTCCCGTACCGACCGACTGCGCCACGCCCTCATGCGCTCGGGCGTGCGCCGCACGTACCGCGTGCTGTCGGTGCTGCGTTCGTTCGGCCTGGCCACGGGCCGCGGCGCCGCCGCCCTCGGGCGGGGCCTGCGCGAGACCGCCCTGCGCCTGCACTACCGCGCCCAGCGCCTGCTCCCGCTCCGCCCGGAGCTGGCGGTCTTCTCCGCGTACTGGCACGGCGGCTACGCCTGCAACCCGGCCGCGATCGAGGCGAAGCTGCGGGAGTTGGCGCCGCGGATGCGGACGGCGTGGATCTGCGACGCGGAGCACGAGGCGACGCTGCCCCGGGAGACGCTCGCCCTGCGGCCCGGCTCGGCGGCGTACTGGACGGCCCTGGCCCGGGCCACGTACCTCACCACGAACGTCAACTTCGAGCGCGCCCTGGTCAAGCGGCCGGGCCAGATCCTGCTCCAGACCCAGCACGGCACCCCGCTCAAGCGGGTCGGCCTCGACCTCCAGGACCGCCCGGCGGCCACCCCGACGACGGACTTCGCGGGCCTGCTGCGGGGCGCGGACCAGTGGGACTACCTGCTCTCGGCGAACCGGCACTCCACCCTGGTGTGGGAGAAGGCCATCCCTTCCTCCTACACCACCCTCGAATACGGCTACCCGCGCAACGACGCCTTCCACCGGGCCACCCAGTCCGAGGTCCTGGAGCTGCGCGAGCGCCTCGGCATCCCGGCGGGCACCACCGCGATCCTCTACGCCCCCACGCACCGCGACTACCGGCGCAGCCGGCCGGACCACCTCGACTTCGAACGGGTCCTGCGCGACCTGGGCCCCCGCTTCACGATCCTCACCCGCACGCACCTCACGTACGCGGACTCCTACTCGGTGATGGAGTCCCACCCGCGCCTGATCGACGTCTCCTCGCACCCCTCGGTGGAGGAGCTGTGCCTGGCCTCCGACGCGCTCGTCACGGACTACTCGTCCCTGATGTTCGACTACGCCTCGCTGGACCGGCCGATCGTGATCCACGCGGACGACTGGGAGGCGTACGAGGCCGCCCGCGGCACCTACTTCGACCTGCGGACCTGCCCGCCGGGGGCGATCGCCCGGACGGAGGACGAGCTGGTGGACATCTTCTCCACCGGCCACTGGCAGGGCTCCCGCTCGGCGCAGCTCCGCTCGGCCTTCCGCGCCCGCTTCTGCTCGTACGACGACGGCCACGCGGCGGAGCGGGTGGTCCGCCGCGTCTTCCTGGGCCAGCCGAACCCGGTCCCGGCGGTCATCCCCCTGGAAGACCGCCGCCCCACCCCCTCGGCCGCACTCTCGGTCGCGACCTTGGCCCCCATCCGGCTGTAACGCGCGACGCCATGGTCGGGGGCCCTGCCCCCTGCGGGCAATCCAGTGACCTCAGCCGAAATCCAGCCCCGCCGGCGTTTGAGGCGCGGGGTCTGGGGCGGAGCCCCAGTGCGGCGGCGGCCCGCACGGGCTCAGGCGGCTCGCAGTCCCGCCACCACCGACCGGGCCAGCTCGTCCAGGTAGTCCCCCGGGACGGAGTCCCGAACCACCACCTGCCGCCAGTACAGCGGCCCGATCGCCAGATCGAGCGCCCGGTCCGGATCGGCCCCGTCCGGAAGCTCACCGCGCGCCACCGCCTCACCGACGATGCCCGCGGCAAGCCGTCGCTGCCCGTCCAGCAACGCCCCCCGCACCGCGTCCGCGATCTCCGCGTTCCGCGCCGCCTCGACCAGCAGGTCGGGGATCACGGCCGACGCCACCGGGTGCCGCAGCACGTGCGACATGACCTCCAGTAGGGCCCGTACGTCGCCGTACAGCGACCCCGTCCGCGGCACCGGCAGCCCGTCCACCGCGAACGCCTCCACCAGGTCCAGCACCAGGTGCAGCTTCGACTTCCACCGCCGGTACACCGCGGTCTTGCCTACCCCCGCGCGCCGCGCGATCCCCTCGATCGACATCCGCGAGAAGCCGACCGCGGCCAGCTCCTCCAGCACCGCCTCGCGGATCGCCTCGGTCACGTCCTCACGCAGGACGGCGGCCCCGGCAGGGGCCCTACGGGCGGGAGCGGAGGGAGCGGAGGGAGCGGCGGCAGCAGGATCCGTGGTCATGCACAGAGCATAGCCGCGCCACGTAGCGACGATACGGTTGCGTTCCGACGTGCCGCGATCTACCCTCGCCGTAGCGACGATACGGCCCCGTTCTATCGCCAGCGACGCCCCGACCCCGGCGAAAGCGACCCTCGTGACCACCTCGACGGCACCCGCGAAACCTCTTCGAAGCGACCCCGCGACCTCCGCCCGGCTCGCGGACCTCGCGGCCGCCCACGGGCTGACCCTCAGCGGCGCCCGCCCCACCCTCCCCCGCTACATCGCGGGGCTCTGGGGCCGCCGCCACTTCGTGACGGCGTACGCGAGCGCCCGCATGCAGGCGCAGTACAGCACCGCGAAGCTCGGCCAGGTCTGGCACCTGGTGACCCCGCTGCTCAACGCGGCGGTCTACTACTTCATCTTCGGCATCGTCATGCACGCCAGTCACGGCGTGCCCGACTACCTGCCGTTCCTGATCACCGGCGTCTTCGTCTGGGACTTCATCGGCAGCTCCATCAACGCCGGCACCCGCTCCGTCCACAGCAACCTCGGCCTGGTCCGCGCCCTGCACTTCCCCCGTGCGAGCCTGCCCATCTCCACCGTCGTACAGCTCTTCCAGCAGTTGCTCGTCACCATGGCCGCCCTGGTCATCCTGTTGTTCGCCTTCGGCCAGACCCCGAACCCGGCCTGGCTGCTGGCGATCCCCGCCCTGCTGCTCATGGCCGTCTTCGCCGCCGGCTGCGCCATGATCATGGCGCGTATCGGCAGCAAGAACCCGGACGTCAGTCAGCTGATGCCGTTCGTCCTGCGGACGTGGATGTACTCGTCGGGCGTCATGTGGTCCATCGACACCATGCTCAAGACGGACCACCTGCCGCACTGGGTCTCGATGATGCTCAAGTTCAACCCGGCGGCCGTCTACATCGACCTGATGCGCTTCGCGCTGATCGACAGCTTCAAGGCGCACTCGCTCCCCCACCACGTGTGGCCCGTCGCCATCGGCTGGGCCCTGCTCGCCGGAGTCGGCGGATTCATCTACTTCTGGAAGGCCGAGGAGGAGTACGGCCGTGGCTGAGCTCACCGACACCCGCGTACCCACCGTCATCGCGGACGGGGTCCACGTCATCTACCGGGTCCAGGGCGGCGGCGCCCGCAAGGGCAGCGCCACCGCTGCCCTGAGCCGGCTCTTCTCCCGCAAGCCGGCCCCCGGCATCCGCGAGGTTCACGCCGTCAAGGGCGTCACCTTCACCGCCTACAGGGGCGAGGCGATCGGCCTCATCGGCACCAACGGCTCGGGCAAGTCCACCCTGCTGGCCGCCATCGCCGGCCTCCAGCCGGTGGCCAAGGGCCGGATCTTCTCGCACGGCCAGCCGTCCCTCCTCGGCGTGAACGCCGCACTGATGAACGACCTGACGGGCGAACGCAACGTCATCCTCGGCGGCCTCGCCATGGGCATGACCCGCGAGCAGATCAAGACCCGCTACCAGGACATCGTCGACTTCTCCGGCATCAACGAGAAGGGCGACTTCATCTCCCTGCCCATGCGCACGTACTCCTCCGGCATGGGCGCCCGCCTGCGGTTCTCCATCGCGGCCGCCAAGGACCACGATGTCCTGATGATCGACGAGGCCCTGGCCACCGGCGACGCCGCCTTCCAGCGCCGCAGCCAGGCCCGCATCGAGGAACTGCGCGAACACGCCGGCACGGTCTTCCTGGTCAGCCACGGCATCGGCACGGTCCGAGAGACCTGCGACCGCGCGATCTGGCTGGAGGCGGGCGTCATGCGCATGGACGGCCCGGCCGCCGAAGTCTGCGACGCGTACGAGGCCTTCACCGCGGGCCGCTGAGCAGGGCTGCGCCCCGGCTCCCTGGGCTCCGCCCAGACCCGCGCCTCAAACGCCGGCGGGGCTGAAACATCAGCCCC
>NZ_JBHWJY010000094.1:0-31659 GCF_042731135.1 Streptomyces sp. NPDC059874 | reverse complement strand
GCCGATGAAGAGCAGCGCGGCGAGGTACGAGATCCAGGGCATCCGGCGCCGCACCAGCAGGGTGGAGCAGCCGAGCGCGAGGACCACGGCGGCGGTCGGCCCGTTGAGGGAGTTGTCGGCGGCCGCGAGGCCCGGCAGGTCGAGCGCCATCAGGCCGAGGCAGCTCAGCGCCGTGAGCACGTCCATCGCGCGCGGCGAACCGGCCCAGCCCTGCGCGAGCCGTCGGCCGGAGGCCATGACCCGGTGGAACGCCGAGGGGGCGGGCTTGACGTGCATGCCCTCCATCATCCGTGCTCGGGCTCCTCGGATCCGGTCCACCTGGGCCGCAGAAGCAGTGATTTAGGGCACTTCGGACAGGCCGGAGGTCCCTGACCCGGGGCGACCTTCCGCCCTGCCCCCGGCCGGCGTGCTGTTCGGCATCGCCGGCTTCGCCGCGCCGGCGGGGCTGGGCACGGCGCCCACTGGCTGGTGCCGCTGACCGGGTGCGCGGTGGTGGCGGTGCCGATCCTGACGGAGTTCGGGCGCAGGCTGTTCTGAACACGGCTCCCGTACAAAGGGGAAGGGCTCCCGCACCGTGGTGCGGGAGCCCTTCTTCGCCTTGCGGAGTGCTAGGCGGCCGGGAGGCCGTCCAGCTGGGCCTGCAGCCGGGCGATGTCCGCCTCGGCCTTGGCCAGCCGGCCCTTGATCTTGTCCACGACGTTGTCGGGGGCCTTGGCGATGAACGCCTCGTTCCCCAGCTTCACCTCGGCCTGCTGCTTCTCCTTCTCCGCGGCCGCCAGGTCCTTGCCCAGCCGCTTGCGCTCGGCTTCCACGTCGATCGTGCCCGACAGGTCGAGCGCGACCGTGGCGCCGGCGACCGGGAGGGTCGCGGTGGCGCTGAAGGAGTCGCCCTCCGGCTGGAGACGCAGCAGCTGACGGATGGCACCCTCGTGCGCGGCCAGCGCCGTACCCGACAGGTCCAGGCGGGCCGGGACCTTCTGGCCGTCCTGCAGGCCCTGCTCCTTGCGGAACCGGCGGACCTCGGTGACCACGGCCTGGACGAGTCCGATCTCGGCCTCGGCGGCCTCGTCGCGGAAGCCGCTGTCCTTCGGCCAGTCGGCGATGACGAGGGACTCGCCGCCGGTCAGCGTGGTCCACAGCGTCTCGGTGACGAAGGGGACCACCGGGTGCAGCAGGCGCAGCATGACGTCGAGCACCTCGCCGAGGACCCGGCCGGAGACCTTGGCCTGCTCGCCGCCCGCGAAGAAGGTCGTCTTCGAGAGCTCGACGTACCAGCTGAAGACCTCGTCCCACGCGAAGTGGTAGAGGGAGTCCGACAGCTTCGAGAACTGGTAGTCCTCGTAGTACGCGTCGACCTCGGCCACGGTCTTGTTCAGACGGGACAGGATCCAGCGGTCGGTCGCCGACATCTGCTCGGGGGCCGGCAGCTCGCCCTCGATCGTGGCGCCGTTCATCAGAGCGAAGCGGGTGGCGTTCCAGATCTTGTTGGCGAAGTTCCGGGAGGCCTGGACCCAGTCCTCGCCGATCGGGACGTCGACACCCGGGTTGGCGCCGCGGGCCAGCGTGAAGCGGACGGCGTCGGAGCCGTACGCGTCCATCCAGTCCAGCGGGTTGACCGCGTTGCCGAAGGACTTCGACATCTTCTTGCCGCGCTCGTCGCGGACCATGCCGTGCAGGGCGATGGTGTGGAACGGCGGGGTGCCGTCCATCGCGTACAGGCCGAACATCATCATCCGGGCGACCCAGAAGAAGAGGATGTCGTAGCCGGTGACCAGGACGGAGTTCGGGTAGAACTTCGCCAGGCTCTCGGTCTGCTGCGGCCAGCCGAGGGTGGAGAAGGGCCACAGGCCCGAGGAGAACCAGGTGTCGAGGACGTCGGTGTCCTGGGTCCAACCCTCGCCCGCGGGCGGCTGCTCGTCCGGTCCGACGCAGACGACCTCGCCGTTCGGGCCGTACCAGACCGGGATGCGGTGGCCCCACCACAGCTGGCGCGAGATGCACCAGTCGTGCAGGTTGTCGACCCAGTCGAAGTACCGCTTCTCCATCTCCTGCGGGTGGATCTTGACCTTGCCGTCGCGGACCGCGTCACCGGCGGGCTTCGCGAGCGGGCCGACCTTGACCCACCACTGCATGGACAGGCGCGGCTCGATGGTCGTCTTGCAGCGCGAGCAGTGGCCGACGGAGTGGGAGTACGGACGCTTCTCGGCGACGATCCGGCCGTCGGCGCGGAGCGCGGCGACGATGGCGGAGCGGGCCTCCAACCGGTCCAGGCCCTGGAAGGGGCCGTGCGCCGTGATGATGGCGTGCTCGTCCATGACGGCGAGGTTCGGCAGGCCGTGGCGCTGGCCGATCTCGAAGTCGTTCGGGTCGTGCGCCGGGGTCACCTTGACGGCGCCGGTGCCGAACTCCGGGTCGACGTGCTCGTCCGCGACGATCGGGATGCGGCGGCCGGTCAGCGGCAGCTCGATCTCGGTGCCGACCATGTGCTTGTAGCGCTCGTCGTCGGGGTGGACCGCGACGGCGGTGTCGCCGAGCATCGTCTCCGCGCGGGTGGTCGCGACGACGATGGAGTTCTCGCCCTCGCCGTAGCGGATGGAGACCAGCTCGCCGTCGTCGTCCTGGTAC
The DNA here is from genome assembly GCF_042731135.1 of Streptomyces sp. NPDC059874. Classification (NCBI taxonomy): domain Bacteria; kingdom Bacillati; phylum Actinomycetota; class Actinomycetes; order Kitasatosporales; family Streptomycetaceae; genus Streptomyces; species Streptomyces sp. NPDC059874. The sequence continues at coordinate 29,034 of NZ_JBHWJY010000094.1, read as the reverse complement.
TCGACCTCGATGTCGGAGATCGCGGTCAGGCAGCGCGGGCACCAGTTGATGATGCGCTCGGCGCGGTAGATGAGCTCGTCGTCGTAGAGCCGCTTGAAGATCGTCTGGACGGCTTCGGACAGACCCTCGTCCATGGTGAAGCGCTCACGGGACCAGTCGACGCCGTCGCCGAGGCGACGCATCTGCCCGCTGATCTGGCCGCCGGACTCGCCCTTCCACTGCCAGACGCGCTCGACGAACGCCTCGCGGCCCAGGTCGTGGCGGGACTTGCCCTCCTTGGCGAGCTCGCGCTCGACGACGTTCTGGGTGGCGATGCCGGCGTGGTCCATGCCGGGCTGCCACAGCGTCTCGTAGCCCTGCATGCGCTTGCGGCGGGTGAGGGCGTCGATCAGCGTGTGCTCGAAGGCGTGGCCCAGGTGGAGCGAGCCCGTGACGTTCGGCGGCGGGATGACGATGGTGTACGGCGGCTTGTCGCTCTTCGCGTCGGCCTCGAAGTACCCACGCTCTACCCAGCGCTCGTAGAGCTTCCCCTCTACCTCGGCCGGCGCGTACGTGGTCGGCAGTTCGGAGTTGGGGGCACTGGGTGTCTGCGTGTTCTCGGTCACGGGGCACAGGATACGGGGGGTCCCGCCTCCGTTACGAATCCATACCGCAGTGCGGCCGCCCATTGCCGTTGCCCCCGGCGGACCCGTCTGATGCGCACATGAACGAGATCACCCCCCAGCCCGCATCCGCTCCGCCCGCCCCCGCCAGGGGCAAGGGCGCCCTCAAGACCATCGGAACGGTGCTGGCGTTCGCCGCGGGCGCCTTCGCCGTCAAGTTCGCCCTGGGCGCGCTCGGCGGCCCGGATGACGCGGGCAAGTACCAGCTCGTCCCGCCGGCCACCTTCCAGGGGCTGACCCTGCAGGACTCCGGCCCGCGCGTCGACGCGATCAGGCAGGGCCAGGGCGTCCAGAAGGCGGGCACCAAGCCGGTGGCCGTGGTCTACGCCGACCAGGCGGGCACCGCGCAGCTGGTGATCAGCGGTGCGGCGGCCTCCTTCAACGACAAGGACCCGGGCGCGGAACTCACCAAGGGCCTGAAGTCCATGGGCGTCAAGGAGTCGGAGATCACCACCCACGAGGCCGGCAAGCCCGAGGGCGGCGCGATGCGCTGCGGCACGCTGACGATGGAGGGGACGTCGATACCGCTGTGCATGTGGGGCGACCACAGTTCCCTGGTGACGGTCACCGTGCCCGTCGAGAACAAGCCGCTCACGATCGACGAACTCGCCGAACGGGCCCGCGCGCTGCGGGCGGTCATGGAGGTCCCCGCGTCGTAGTTCCGTAACGCCTGGGACCCCGACGCCCGAACTCTTTCGATCTTCCGCAAGGATGTGGGCAGCATAAGAAGTTCCTAAAGAAGTTCCTGAGGGGGACGCACCGATGAGCTACAACCAGCCAGGGCCGTACGGCCAGCAGCCGCAGCAGCCGGGACCGTACGGGCAGCAGCCCCCGCCGCCCCCGGGCCCGTACGGCCAGCCCGCCCCGCAGCCGGGCTACGGCTACCCCCAGCAGCAGCCGGGCGTCCCCCCGCAGGGCTACCCCCAGCAGCCGCAGACGCCCGCGTACGGCTACCAGCAGCAGCCCCCGTACGGCGGCACGCCCCCGAAGAAGTCCAAGGCGGGCGTCATCATCGGCGTGGTCGTCGCGGTAGCGGTCATCGCGGGCGGCGGCTGGTACTTCCTGGGCGGCGGCGCGGGTGGCGCGATCGCCTCCGACACCAAGGGGTACAAGCTGGTCGCGCCCCTGGCGGTGGACGACTTCAAGCAGGACCCGAAGTACAAGCAGGGCGAGTTCAGCGAAGAGGACAAGAAGGAAGCCGAAGCCGCGGGCATCAAGAACCCCACCGAGGTGGGCATGAACTACCAGTCCGGAGATCCGAAGAACCCGCTGGCGGTCAAGGGCCTCAACTTCCAGGGCGTCTACGGCGAACTCGCCGACCCGGAGAAGACGGTCGACGGCTATTTCGCCATGGCCAAGCAGAACATCGGCAAGGACGGCAAGTCGGAGGTGGCTCTCATCGGCACCCCCAAGACGATGACCCCGGCCGGCTTCAAGGGTGCCGTGATGAAGTGCCAAGAGGCCAAGTTCACCTCGAAGGACACGACGACCAAGGGGCCCAAGGAGTTCACGCTCCCGATCTGCATCTGGGGTGACTACAGCACCCTGAGCATGGTCACCGCCTCGGACGTGGCCTCCATCCTCGCCGGGAAGCCGGGCTACACCCTGGAGCAGACCGCGGACCTCACCGCGAAGCTCTACAACACCGCCCGCGTCAAGAAGTAACGCCACTCGGCGCAACGCAGAAGGGGCGCCCCCGGCCGGGGGCGCCCCTTCTGCTTGTTGTCTACCGACTACGCCGACTTCTCGTGCGGCCCCTGGTCCTTCGGGACGATCCGCGGGACCAGCGTCGGGTTGACGTTGGAGCGGACCACGTCCGAGGTGATGACCACGCGGGCCACGTCCTTGCGGGACGGGACCTCGTACATCACCGACATCAGGACCTCTTCCATGATGGCGCGCAGGCCGCGCGCGCCGGTCTGGCGGAGGATCGCCTGGTCCGCGATGGCTTCGAGGGCCTCGCGCTCGAAGTCCAGCTCGACGCCGTCGAGTTCGAACAAGCGCTGGTACTGCTTCACCAGCGCGTTGCGCGGCTCGATGAGGATCTGGAGCAGGGCCTCGCGGTCCAGGTTGTGGACGGAGGTCAGCACGGGGAGACGGCCGATGAACTCGGGGATCATCCCGAACTTCACCAGGTCCTCCGGCATGACCTCCTGGAACTGGTCGCTCGCCTCGATCTCGCGCTTCGAGCGGATCGTCGCACCGAAGCCGATGCCCTTGGCGCCCGCACGCGACTCGATGATCTTCTCCAGGCCGGCGAAGGCGCCGCCCACGATGAAGAGCACGTTCGTCGTGTCGATCTGGATGAACTCCTGGTGCGGGTGCTTGCGGCCGCCCTGCGGGGGAACGGACGCGGTCGTGCCTTCCAGGATCTTCAGGAGGGCCTGCTGCACGCCCTCGCCGCTCACATCACGGGTGATCGACGGGTTCTCGCTCTTGCGCGCGACCTTGTCGATCTCGTCGATGTAGATGATTCCGGTCTCGGCCTTCTTGACGTCGTAGTCGGCGGCCTGGATCAGCTTCAGCAGGATGTTCTCGACGTCCTCGCCGACGTACCCGGCCTCCGTCAGCGCCGTCGCGTCCGCGATGGCGAACGGTACGTTCAGCATGCGCGCGAGCGTCTGGGCGAGCAGGGTCTTGCCGGAGCCCGTGGGGCCCAGCAGCAGGATGTTGGACTTCGCGAGCTCGATCGCGTCGTCCCGGCCCTGCGCGCCGCCGTTCTCGCCGGCCTGGACTCGCTTGTAGTGGTTGTACACCGCGACGGAGAGCGCCTTCTTCGCCGGCTCCTGGCCGACGACGTAGCTCTCCAGGAACTCGTAGATCTCACGGGGCTTGGGGAGTTCCTCCCACCGCACCTCGGAGGTCTCCGCGAGCTCCTCTTCGATGATCTCGTTGCAGAGGTCGATGCACTCGTCGCAGATGTACACACCGGGTCCTGCGATGAGCTTCTTCACCTGCTTCTGGCTCTTTCCGCAGAACGAGCACTTGAGCAGATCGCCGCCGTCACCGATGCGTGCCACGAGGTGCTTCCCCTTCGCCTGGGAGACGCTTGGTTCAGCGCTCCTGGTGCCTCATATCCGACGGTACCTTGCCGGGGGCCCCGTGCGGGGCCCCCTTGACGTGGTTCACATCGCCGAATCCGGCGGCGTGCCACGCCAACTGGCGGCAAGGATCAGACCGCGCTGCTCTTACGGGTGGAGACGATCTGGTCGATCAGGCCGTACGCGAGTGCGTCCTCGGCCGTGAGGATCTTGTCGCGCTCGATGTCGTCGCGGATCTTCTCGATCGGCGTCGTCGAGTGCTTGGCCAGCATGGTCTCCAGCTGGTCGCGCATGCGCAGGATCTCGTTGGCCGCGATCTCCAGGTCGGAGAGCTGCTCACGGCCGGTGCCGCCGGACGGCTGGTGGATCAGCACGCGGGCGTTCGGCAGGGCCATGCGCTTGCCGGGGGTGCCGGCGGCGAGCAGGACCGCTGCGGCGGAAGCCGCCTGGCCCATGCAGACCGTCTGGATGTCCGGCTTCACGAACTGCATCGTGTCGTAGATCGCCGTCAGCGCGGTGAAGGAGCCGCCGGGGCTGTTGATGTAGATCGAGATGTCGCGGTCCGGGTCCATCGACTCCAGGCACAGCAGCTGCGCCATGACGTCGTTGGCGGAGGCGTCGTCGATCTGCACGCCGAGGAAGATCACGCGCTCCTCGAAGAGCTTCGCGTACGGGTCGTACTCGCGCACGCCCTGCGAGGTGCGCTCGACGAAGCGCGGGATGACGTAGCGGTTGTCCACCTGCGGGCCGGAGTAGAGGCCGCTCGCGGGAGAGAGATTGTTCATGTGCATCTGGGTGTTCACCGTCCTGGTGGCGTTCTGCGGGCTGTCGGCTGGTGCGTACTGGCGTGGGAGCCGGGATCAGGCCCCGGTGCCGCCGCCGCCCGGCACGTTGGACGCGGCCGAGATGATCTCGTCGATGAGGCCGTACTCCTTGGCTTCCTCGGCGGTGAACCAGCGGTCGCGGTCGCCGTCGCGGATGATCGCCTCGACGGTCTGGCCCGAGTGGAACGCGGTGATCTCGGCCATGCGCTGCTTGGTGCGCAGCAGGTACTGGGCCTGGATCTTGATGTCCGACGCGGTACCACCGATACCGGCGGAGCCCTGGTGCATCAGGATGTCGGTGTTCGGCAGGGCGAAGCGCTTGCCCTTGGCGCCGCCGGTCAGCAGGAACTGGCCCATGGACGCGGCCATGCCCATGCCGATGGTGACGACGTCGTTCGGGATGTACTGCATGGTGTCGTAGACCGCCATGCCCGCCGTCACGGAGCCACCCGGGCTGTTGATGTAGAGGTAGATGTCCTTCTCCGGCTCGGCGGCCAGGAGGAGGAGCTGCGCCGTGATCTTGTTGGCGATCTCGTCGTCGACCTGCTGGCCGAGGAAGATGATGCGCTCGCCGAGGAGCCGGTTGTAGACATGGTCGCCGAGGCCGCCACCGATGGACGGCTCACCCGCGGCGTAAGGCATCAGATTCGTCACGTATCCACCTGCTCGTCTCCGACGGCCATGTGCCGTCTCAGCGTCTCGTTCTGGGGCGCGGCCCGGCCGGAGCGGATAGGTCCGCCGGCGTCCGGGTGGTCCGGGTACTCACGTGCCCTCGTATTCATGGACCCTAACGCGCAGGTAGGACAACGCCATCCCGCTTCCCGAACTGTTCGCTGGGAGCGCAAGGTACGGAGGCCTTGCGGGGCCTGCCCGGGCCAGCGCCGAAGGGCCCGTACGCGGCTGCGTACGGGCCCTTCGGGACACTGCTCGGGGTGCTGCTCGGCCGGCTACCCGGCCGACCACTCGGCCCTACTTGGCCTCGTCGGCCTCGACGACCTCGGCGTCGCCGTCGACGACGGCCTCGACGGTCTCGGTGGCCTGCTCCTCGTCCTCGTCGGACAGGTCGACGACCTCACCGTTGGTGTCGGTGACCTTGGCGGCCTCGACGACGACCGCGAGGGCCTTGCCGCGGGCGACCTCGCCGACCAGCATCGGGACCTGGCCACCCTCGACGACCGCCTGGGCGAACTGGTCGGGGGACATGCCGGAGGAAGCGGCGCGGCGCATGAGGTGCTCGGTGAGCTCCTCCTGGTTGACGCCCAGCTTCTCCTTGTTGACCAGCGCGTCGAGGACGAACTGGGTCTTGATGCCCTTGATCGCCTGCTCGGAGGTCTCGGCGTCGAACTCCTCGACCGTCTTGCCCTGGAACTCCAGGTACTTCTCGATGGTCAGACCCATCTGGCCGAGCTGGTGGTGCTCCAGGTTGTGCTTGCGGGTCTGGACCTCGTCCGCGAGCAGCTTCTCGGGGATCGGGACCTCGACGAGCTCCAGCAGCTTCTCCAGGACGCGCTCCTGGGCCTGCGTGGCCTGGTCGTACTGCTTCATGTTCTCGAGGCGCTTGCGGCTGTCCGCCTTGAGGTCCTCGATGCTGTCGAACTCGCTCGCCATCTGCGCGAACTCGTCGTCCAGCTCCGGCAGCTCACGGGCGGAGACCTTGGTGACCTTGACGGTGACCTCGGCGTCCTTGCCCTCGGCGGAGCCGCCCTTCAGCTGGGAGGTGAAGGTGGCCTCGCCACCGGCCTCCAGGCCCTTCACGGCCTCGTCGATGCCTTCGAGGAGCTCGCCCGAGCCGATGGTGTACGAGACGTCGGAGGCGACGCCGTCGGGCAGCACCTCGCCGTCGACCTTGGCCTCGAGGTCGATGGTGACGACGTCGCCGTCCTCGGCGGCACGCTCGACGTCCTTGGTGGACGCGAAGCGGGCGCGCAGCTGCTCGACCGACTTCTCGACGTCCTCGTCCGAGACCTCGACCGCGTCGACCTCGACCTCGATGCCGGAGTAGTCCGGGATCTCGATCTCGGGGCGGACGTCGACCTCGGCGGTGAAGGCCAGCAGTTCGCCGTCCTTCAGCTCCGTGATGTCGACCTCGGGCTGGCCCAGCGGGTTCAGGTCGGCCTCGTTGACCGCCTCGGTGTAGAACTTCGGGAGGGCGTCGTTGACGGCCTCCTCCAGCACCGCACCGCGGCCGAAGCGCTGGTCGATGACCCGGTTCGGGATCTTGCCCTTGCGGAAGCCCTTCACCGTGACCTGCTGGTTGATCTTCTTGTACGCCGCGTCGAGGCTGTCCTTGAGCTCCTCGAAGGGCACCTCAACAGTGAGCCGAACCCGAGTCGGGTTCAGGGTCTCCACGGCGCTCTTCACGGTTTGGTCTCCTTGTGGCTGACTGCTGGGGGTCTCCGCCGTCTCGCTGCGATTCAGCGGTTCTGCGGATCGGGCCCGGTACATCAGACACACGGGCACGCAGCTTGCATAGTAACCGCAAGCGGCAATCAGCCCACAACGCGATCTTGCAAACGCGATCTTGTGGTCGGGGTGGCCGGATTCGAACCGACGACCTTCCGCTCCCAAAGCGGACGCGCTACCAAGCTGCGCCACACCCCGTCGGTGCGACACGTAGGGTACATGCCCGGAGACGCTCCGACGCACGGGGTTTCCCGACCACTTTCGGCGACTCCTGACGGCGGGCCCGAATGTGGTGTGCGCGCGGCCTTCACGACCCGCTAGGATGCTGTCCGTGCCGCGGTCCTCGTGACCTGCGGCGCGCGCGTTGCGGGTGTAGCTCAATGGTAGAGCACTAGTCTTCCAAACTAGCTACGCGGGTTCGATTCCCGTCACCCGCTCTGAAGCACAAAGGGCCAGGTCAGAGGATGTTTCCTCGGCCTGGCCCTTCGTCGTTCCCGGGGGTCCCGATCAGCCCTCCGTGTCCCCCGCGTGCCCCTTGCGCTGTGGATCTTCCTTCGTGTCCTTCGCCGGCTTGCGCCCCTCCCCCACGAGCCGGCTCAGCGCGTCGGCGATCAGCCGGTCCCGATCGGCGCTCGCGTGCTGATAGATCAGTGCGGCGCGGGCGGTGCTGTGGCCCATCCTCGCCATCAGCTCCCGGGTACTGGCCCCGGTCGAGGCGGCCAGCGTGTTGCCGGTGTGCCGGAGATCGTGGAAGTGCAGCCCCTTGATCCCCGCTTTCCGACAGGCTTTGTGCCACAGCAGGTTGAAGTGGTTCCGGCGCGGAGTCGCCCCTTTGGGCCCGACGAAGACACGCCCATCGGCGCCGGGCTCGGCGTACTTCTCCAAGTGATCGCGGATCTCCTGGACGATCACGCCGGGGATGGAAACCGTCCTCTTGCCTGCCGCGCTCTTTGGCGCCTTGATCTCCCGCTGCCCGTTCTGCAGCTCGGCCACGGCCCGGCGGACACGGAGGGTGCCGCGCTCCAGGTCGACGTCACGGCGGTGCAGCCCGATCAACTCGCCCCAGCGCAGCCCGAGAAACCCGGCCATCAGGATCAGCACGCGGTAGCGGGGCTGAACGGCCGCAGCCAGGGCGTACACCTCTTCGACGCTGGCCGTGGGCCGCTCCGGGGTGTGCACGGTGCTGGCGCCCTTGATCTGGCACGGGTTCCGCCTGATCAACTGGTCGGACAAGGCCGTCCCCAGGATCGCCCTCAGCAGGGCGTAGGCCTTCGCCACCGTGGTGGGCCCGGCGCCGGCGGCGAGCTTGTCGGCACGCCAGCGCCGAACGAGTGGGGCGGAGATCTCCCCGACGTTGACGGCCCCGAACGCCGGCTCCAGGTGGTGCTTCAGCAGCGAGCCATAGAGCTGTCGCGTGGTGCTGGTCAACTCCCGTTCCTTGATCCAGGCGACGGCGTACGGACCGAACGCGACCTTTCCGGCGTCCGGGTCGTGCCAGTCCCCCCGGCGCATCTCGGTCTGCTTGTCGGCGAGCCAGTCGTCCGCGTCCCGCTTGGTCCGGAACGTCTCCGGGGCAGGACGGAGCTGCCCGTCCGGGCCGACGTACCGGGCCTGATAGCGGCCCGAGGGCAGCTTGCGGACCCGGCCGAACTGGCGGCGCTTCCCGGCCATCAGGCAGCCACCCCCAGACGATGCCGACGCGGCTCGACGGTGTGCGTGTCGATGTACGCGCGCAGGGCGCTCTCGGGGATCCGCACGTGCCGCCCGACCTTCACGTAGGTGATCCGCCGCTCCTCTACGAGCCGCCGCGGGAACCGGACGGTGGTGCCGAGCATTTCGGCGACCTGGACGACGCTGAGGTAGCGCTCATTCATGCGGCTCTCCTTGCAGGGCTTCGCGGGCGGTCTGGCGGTTCAGCTGAATGTCGCGGGCGATGGTGGCGGCGAGTATCGACTCCCCCGGGCTGTGGCCGTGGCCGGCGTACTGCCAGGAGGCGAGGATGAGCACGGTGTCCGGCTCGATGCCGTCCAAGCCGCGGGCTTCGCGTTCCTGGGCGGCGCGGTAGTCGGCGCGGGTCTGGCGGAGAGCGCCGAGGGTCGTCGAGTACTGGCGGGACTTGGTGGAGAAGTGGCCGCGGAAGCCGAGCATGTGCGACCAGGCGGCGAGGCGACGGTCCGGGTACAGCGGATCGAGGTCGAGGCAGGCCCCGATCAGGCGGGCGGTGTGGTCGGGGACATTGAGGAGAACCAAGGCCTCACGGTTGCCGATCCGGCGGTCGAGGGTGCCGGTGTTCTCGGCGGCCTTGGTGGCGTACTTGGCCACGTACGAGGCGACCGCCTGTTCAGTGATGTCGGAGCCATCCCCGAAAGCCTTGATCGGGCGGACGTCGAGCTGGGTGCCCCAGCGGAAGGTTCGGGCGGGCTGGTCGGCCGCGGCCGGGACGGTGATCGAGGTGTAGGCGTGGGCGACGGCGGACCGGATCGAGCGGTCAAGGAGTTCCGTGCTGGCCCAGGCGGGCGGAGGGTCGAGGGGGCCGGCAGGGCCGTCGATGCGGATGACCGCGTGGAAGTGGATCGCTCCACGCTTCTGGAACTCTGCGACCTTGCCGTAGGAGATCCGGGCCTCCTCCCTCAGTTCGCGTTGAGTCAGCCCGGCGTATGCGGCGATCTCGCGGCGCAGGCGGGTCGTGAAGCGCTGCCAAAGCTGCCCGGCATGGTTGTTGAAGAGAACGGCCGCGGCGTAGTCGTAGGTGTTCGGGTCGAGGGCGGTGCCGAGTTCGGCATCGTGCTCCTGGTGGTGCTTGCCACAGCGGCAGGGACGGTCGGCGGGACGGTTGTGGACCGGGCCGAACGACGGAGCGGTGAGGGTAGCGAAGACGCGGGGGTGTTCGCGGACGGTGGCGGGTATGTCGCGGCGGTCGTCGCCGGCGAGTCCGGCCCGGATCAGGTGGTAGGTGTCTCCGGCGTAGGTCCAGGCGCATGCGGGGCAGCGAGAGGCTCGGCGGTTGCCGCAGGCGATCCGGAGGCGAGCGCCGGGCTCGTTCTCGGTGGAGTAGCGGTGCAGGATCTCGCCGGAGGTCCTGTCCTTGGCAACGGTCCAGCCGGTGATGTGGATCGGGTCGGAGCAGCCGCCCGTGCGGTGGATCTGGTCTTCCCAGCGTGCGTATCCGGGAGCCCCGGCCACCGTCAGCATGTCGCCGAGGGTGGCCGGGTCCAGGCCCGCGAGGGTCGCGGTGTTGGTCACGCCGTCACCGTCCGGCGGGGACGGCGGATGGAGCGACGGGTCCCGGTGCCGTGGCAGGCGGGGCAATGGGCGGTGATCGTACGGAGGTGGCCGGTGCGGTCGCGGCCGCCGAGGGTCACGGCGACGGAGGCGTGCCCGTCACAGTTCGGGCAGGGCTCTCCCCAGGCGTTCTGGTTCATGATGGTGCTTCCTTCCGGTTCGCTGGATCGGGCAGGAGCGAGGCACCGGGACGGCGGAAACTTGGCGGTTGAGGCCGTCCCGGGGCCGGTCAACGGGTCTTGAACTCCTGGCGCAGGGCGCGGACGAGGAAGAGCAGGACGACGGCGCTGACGGACAGGGCGACGGCAGTGACCGCGACTGCCAGGAGCAGCGAGACGGCGACCGACGCCAGCGCGAGGACTCCGGCGACTCCGCCGGCGGCGAGGGCGAGCGCGTTACCGGGCGAGTTCTGGGCCAGGCCGCCGAGTGCGCTCGGGGACTTCGCGGGGGCGGGAGCCGGACCGGACTCCGAACGCTCGACGGGTGCCGGGGTCGGGCGGATGGTCGCCGGGGTGTAAGTGTCGGGGCTGGGGTACTTGGGCTTGAACATGGCCGTTCTCCTTCCGGCGTGGGTTACTTGTTGATCGCGGTGTCGATGGCCGGGGCGAGGAAGCTGTCCGCGAGGAGGAAGCCGCCGACGAGGATCACGGCGACGAGCCAGAGGGGCGGGCGGATGAGCTTGTAGCCGAGGACACCGACGACCAGCAGGGCGAACCAGAGCGGGACATCCATGGCGTTGGCCTTTCGGTCAGCTGACGCGGCAGCGGTGGGAGCGGGCGGCGAGCTGGGCGGCGGTCGAGGAGCTGTAGTCCGAGGACCAGCCGCAGCCATCGGTGGTGCAGACGGCCGTGTCCTTGTTGCGGCCGCGGTCGCGGTAGGTGCCGATCTGGACGGGGCCGATCTTCATGAGCGAGCGGAAGTTGATCCGGGCGGGCATGGGATCTCCTGTCAGGCGAGCTGGGCGGCGATGGCCTCAGCCATCAGGGACGGGACGCCGAGTCGGGCGCGCAGGGTCTCGGCGTCGATCTCCGAGCCAGTGCGGGTGCGGTGGTCGGCGGCGATCTTCCGGGCGTGTGCGACGAGAGCGGGCGGGACGGTGAGCGCCGGAACAGGGGCGGGCAAGGCAGGGAGTTCGTCGGCCTGTACGCCGGGTTCTGTCTCCCGCTCGACCACGGGCACGGGCGCCGGGTCAGGAACGGGCTCCGGCGCGCTGGGCGACGTAGGCCGGTGGACCAAGAGCGTGCCGCCGAGGAAGGCGAGTGCCGGCCATCCGGCGACGAGGATGCGGAGCCAGTCCGGGACGTCGCGGAGGTCGAGGAGGCCAGCGGTCGCGACGTTGGCACCGAGCGAGGCCGCGAGGGCTACGGCGAACCAGGACCAGGCCGACCGCGCGGGTTCTCCCGCGTCCCGCAGGGAGCGGAGGCGGTGCCAGGCGGCGACGAGGAGCAGGTCCACGCTGACGGGGTAGGCCCAGGCCTTCCAGCCGTCCTGTCCGGCGGCTTCCGCGAGGTCGTGAAGGTGGGCGAAGGAGAGGGCTCCGGCGATGACGGCCTGGACGAGGACGGCGTCCGGGCGAACCAGGCGGGTCATGGTCTTCACTTCCTTTCAGGCATGGGTGGGGTAGGGACCTGGCGCGATGAGGCCGCGCCGACTGGGTGGGGCGAGTGGTCAGAAGGCAGGTGCCGAGGCGGTCTTCGGCTGGACCTTGCCGATGAGGACGCGTACCGGGAGCGCGGGCCGGAAGAGCTTCAGCTCCGGGATGGTCGGCGTGCGGTGCGCCTGGGCGTTGCAGGTGTTCACGGCCTGGCGGAGCGTGGTGTGCGGGGCCCGGATGCGGGACCAACCGCCGGAGGAGTCACCGGCTACAGCGGTGCCGGGGCGGTCCTTGTCGATCTGGACGGCGGCGAGGACGGCGTCCGGGGAGATGTCCCCGAAGGCCATGTTGGCCGAGGTCTCATCGTTGACGCGGTGGGCGGTACGACCGGTGAGCTGGGCACGGAGCATGGTGATGCCCTTGCCGAGTTCGGAGCCGAAGCGCTGCCCGCAGATCTCCAGATGGATGCCGGCGGCGCGGCCGAGCTGGGCGAGGCGGACGAGGTCGGTGACGATCCGGTCCCGCCGGGCCTCCTCGGCCTTGCCCGCGGCGAGGGCGAGCTCCGCGACCTCATCCACGAGGAGTACGACAGGTACAGGACGAAGGTGCGCGGGCAGGTCCCAGATGTCGGCGGTGATCTCCGCGTCCGGCAGGTCGATGCTGATCCGCTGCTCGGCCCGGATGAGCTGATAGACGCGGCCCATGTACTGAACGAGCGCGGCCAGCAGTTCCGCCGCATCGTCCGGGTTGTCGGCCAGCGCGGTGAACCGTCGTGCCATCGGCGAGAGTTCCACGCCGTTCTTGCAGTCGATGCCGACGAGAGCGACGTTCTGCGAGGCCAGGCCGGAGACGAGCGTGCGCTGGTAGACGGACTTCCCGGACTTGGTCGCGCCGACGTTCAGGGCGTGCGGGACCTGCCGGTAGTCCCGGTGATGGACCTGCCCGTCCTCCCGCAGGGCCACCGGCACCCGAAGCGGTTCATCGGGCACGGCCGCCGGCATGCGGACCCGCTTGAGCACGTCGTATCCGGTCATCCGCAGCTCGACGACGCCGGAACGGATCTCGCGCGAGACGACGTTGTGAAGAGCGAAGGAGTGCCGGAGCCTGTCGGATGAGGCGGAGAAGTCGAACGCATCCTGTCCGGGCCGGAGTTTCAGCCGTAGGACCAGGCCGGTCGCGGTAGGCCGCAGCCGCAGGATGCGCGGCGAGCGAGCCTCGGGAACGGGGCGGTTGGCGAACCGGGCGAGCGCCAGTCGCCAGCGGGAGGGCGGGACGGTGAGCCCGCAGGCGTCCATCACCGAGCGGTAGCGGATCAGGACGCGGATCGTCGCAAAGGTGACCCCGAAGGTCATCCAGTACCAGGTGGGCCGCTGCCAGCGCAGTACGAGCGCCAGGGCGAGGACCACCAGCAGCGTGATCCATAAGGCGTTCATGCTCAGCCCACCTTGGCGGCGAGCGAGGTGACGGCGACGGCACGGAAGCTGATCCCGTGGCGCTTCTGGCCGTTGAACTCGTTCTCCCACGGGCGAGCGACGAGGCCGGTCAGCGCGACCGGGGTACCCATGACCAGCTCACCCGAGATGCCGGGCGCCGGCACGACCACCGACAGGACCTCTGCCTCGCCGTTCGCGGCGAACAGCACGTCCACGGTCATCATCTGGGACCCGGTCTCGGGGTCCGTGGCGATCTCACCGGTCCGACGGTCCTTGATCTTCACGGCCGGAGGCTGGGCCACCATCACCAGGGCGGCCGAAGTGTCTACGGGAATCTGACGCACAGCGGATCACTCCTCTATAGATGTCGAACTCCATCACTCATGTATAGGAGTGACATGAAGAAGAGTGCCCGACTCCTATACATGAGTCAACCCGCTACGAAGAGAAACTCGCAGCGGGCTGTGGGAAGTTGAGTGAGCGTCAGTCGCGCGCGGGGATCCGGTACTCGAAGACGAACTGGTCAGCGGCCATGAGGGTGTCGCACACCTCGACCACACGACCTTCCTCCGTGACGGCATCACGGAGCAGATGCACCACGGGCGCGCCGGGAGTCAGAGACAGCTCGGTCGCCTCAGCCTTGGCGGCCGGCCGGGCCTGGAGCGTCTCCACGTACTCAGCGAAGACGTGGCCGTGATCCTCCAGCCGCGCGTAGATGCCGCCGGGCCCCGGATTCTCGGCGAACAGCTCCGGGATGTCCTTCACGACATCCCACGGCAGGTACGAGGTAGCCGTCTCCACGGGCGTCCCGTTCCGGAAGTACAGTCGACGCCGGGCCAGGACCTGAGTCCCCGCGGTGACCCCGAGCCGCGTCGCGATCTCCTCGGGCGCCTCCATGGGCCCGATGAACAGCACGCTCACCTTGGCTTCGGCCCCAGACTGCGCGGACTCTGCGAGGTACGCCGCCCTGCCCTCCTGCCGATGTGTACGCCGGAAGCGATCGGAAGACCGGTGCCGCACGGGCGGCCGCGCCTTCACCAAGGAGCCCTTGCCATGCCGGGTCTCCACGAGCCCACTGGCCCGAACCTCCACCATGGCCTTGCGGATCGTCCCGCCCGCGACGCCGTAGCGCTCCACGAGCTCCGACTCACTCGGCACCATGTCGCCGGCCTTCAGCACCCCGGCCCGGATCTGCTGAACGATGTCGTCAGCGATCTGCACGTAGCGCGGCACAGCCCCTCGGCCACCTCCTGCTGCGGTTCCCATAGTCCTTCTCTTCCTCCTATGCTCCTGTACATGAGTACGGGTTCCCCGCAGGCCAAGTCAACGCCACTGCACTCCGTGTCCGTAGCCGGGGCGGTGCTGCGCGAGGACGGCCGACTCCTGGCGATCCGCCGCGCGGACAATGGGACTTGGGAACTGCCGGGCGGAGTCCTCGAACTCACCGAGTCCCCAGAGGCCGGCGTCCGCCGCGAGGTCTTGGAGGAGACGGGCATCAAGGTCGAGGTAGACGAGCTGACCGGGGTCTACAAGAACACGACCCGGGGCATCGTCGCCCTGGTCTTCCGCTGCAAGCCGTCCGGCGGCACCGAGCGCACCTCGGCGGAATCGACCGCGGTTGCATGGCTCACCCCGGAGGAGGTCGCCGAGCAGATGTCCGAGGTCTACGCGATCCGCCTCCTAGACGCCCTGGACAACGCGGGACCCCACGTCCGCAGCCACGACGGCCGCCAGTTGCTCACGGCGTGACGCGCGACGAGGCAGTGCGGCTGGTCCAACAGCTCATGGACGGCAGCATCACCGATGAGGCCCAAGCCGACGCAACCTTGGACGCTCTGGAACAGGGACTGCGATGCCCCCACGTCAGCGACTACATCTACTGGGACTTCGACCCAGAACTGAGCGCCGATAAGGTCGTGGACAGGGCCATGACGTACGAGCCGTTCGCGCTCTGAGCCGGGCAATGCGGTAAGAGTTTCCCTACTTCATCAAGGCACCCGCCGCGCACGCGCGGCGCGTGCGGCCCGTCGCCCGGGCCTGCGCTCCTGTCTCCGCCCCGCTCCAGCCCGGCCGCCGTCCGCACGCCTACGGCTCGGGTTGATGGGGGCAGGCCTACAGCACGGCAACCGTCACATGGCATGCGTGGCCGTGAGCGCTGCCGACCGCGGCCGGGACGGGGTTCCAAAAGACGGCCAGCGGCGAGGGAGGGGTGGCCTCTTGCACACGGTCAGCCGACTGCCGGGCTTGAGTCAGGCCGGGCGCCGTACCCCCGCCGTCACGGATGACGGGAGCGTGAGGCGACCGCACCACCGGGAATGGGCGGGCGGGGAGCAGCTGCTGCCGCGATGTGGTGCTGGCCGGTGTGGTCGCTCCGCGTCGGTACCGGTCTCGTCGTGGCCGATGAGCGTGTCGTCTCAAGACCTGCATGCGTTGCGGACCAGCCTCGCGCCGTTGTGCGCGGGCGTCGCATCGCGATGGCTTGGGCCCATGCGTGCTGAGCGGTGGGGTGGGCGGTGCGGGACCGCGGTCAGGTCCAGGCCGTGGGTTGAGGCGTCGATGTGGTTGCTGCCGGTCGGCACCGCTGTCCTGATCCGGAGGCTGCCAGGTTTCGGGAGGGCGCCCAAGGCCGTTCGTACAGTGGCGCGCTCCACCTTGTGCGCCCTCCCGAAACCTGGCGGGGGCGGTGCCCATCAGGACAGCGGCACCGACCTCCGAGGGAGCACACCATGGCCTGCACCGACCCCCAGTGCGACGGCGGCATCATCCCCAACCCGTACTCGGACGACCCCGAGGACCTCACCCTCTGCCCCGCCTGCAACCACGGCTACGACCCCCGCGACCACCACGACTACGCGGGCTGACCCCATCCACTGGGCCCCGGCGCGAGTCGGGGCCTTGGCTCGTCGGACGGCGGGCTGTCAGTGCTCGGGCATATCGTCTCGCCCATGGCGAGCAAACCCCCTGAGAACTGGCGTGCCTACATGGCCGAGACGGCCCGCGAGGTGGCGGCCGGGACTCTGCCCCCGGAGTGCGCCAGCGTGGCGGATCTCTACCCCGAGTCGTTGCTGCGGGCGACAGACGCTGCCCTGGAGGTGTTCGAAGGCGAAGTGCGCGCGCTGCGGGAACCGTCCGACGATGCTGTCTTCGGGACTGTTGAGAGGGTGGTTCTCGCACTCAATGCCGTCAACTGGGACAAACGGCATGGTGGCCCTCATTTCTGCACTGAGGAGCGGGAGCAGCTGTGCGAGTACATCTACCTCACCTTGAGCGAGCACGGTGTGGACGTCGACGCTCTGGCGGCGAGGCGGGGCATCGATCCGGCAGCGATCACGGACCGCTGGCGCGACTGGTGAGGCCCGTGCTGTACAGCAGCGGCGTACCGCAACCACCGCAACCACTCCTGGCCGCCAGTACCCCGGCGAGGCCGTGAAGCAGCCGGTATGGCCGTCGTTGACCGATCCGGCTAGAGCTACGGATCAGAACACGATGCGCTGGCGCGGGTACCGTGCCGGCGCATCGCCGTTTCTGGAGAGAGACTCATGGCTGATCGGTCCTGGCAACTCAAGCAAGGTGAGACGTTGCTTGGCACACTCGCTCTGGACTACATCGACCAGCCCTTATTCCACTGTGACTTCACGGCCGCGGCTGCTTGGGAAGGCGTCCGTCCCACCCTCGGAGCATGCACCCGCGCGGCGCATGAGGCCGACGACGCTGACCCGGCAGGAGTTGACCGAGCATGACAGGCGGACAACGGCGCACCGCTGATCAGGGCCCCGGAAGGAAACCGCGGAGATGCCTGGGACCAACGACCCGAATGAGTGAGCCATCAAGCACGACTTCAGCTGCTTTAAGGACCACATCGTCAGGCCCCACTACGACACCTTGAGCTTTGGGTACCAGCTCTTCGAGTGCCTCAGCCACGTAGGTCGTAACCTGGTGATACCCCTTGCGTCGAACTTCTCCAGCTCCACCAAACTTGCATTCAAAAAGATACGCCGCGACACCTTTCTGAATTATGGCCAAGTCTGCACCTACCGGGTCCGCGGAGCTCCCGAACACACCTTCCATCAGGTCGATATAGGGGGACTGGATATTGTAGTGGTCCCATATTCTGCTCGCTTCGAACCAGATATCCCAGGTTTGTCCGTCCGGCGATTCTGCGACGTAATTGGGGCCACCCCTCTTACTCCCGGACAGCGGGCGCAGGCTAGCCAGCTTCCATCCCGCATCGCGAAGATTCTTGAGTAGGACCCCGAGGGTACCCAGATGAAACAGTCGCCATCGAACATCATCATCAGGCAATAGGTGACGCCTGGCGAACTCCATCAGATCGGGCTTGTCAGCATCAGCTAGCAATTCCGCGACACCCGCGAGGTGAGTCCAAGGTGCACCCGACCTCCGCAAGGCGATGATGTCTTGCCGGGTCGGACGGATACCAGTCGAACTTTCGAGAGGAGGCTGCTCCCTGACGGCGAACAGGGTGGCCAGTTCTTGCTTCGCCGCATCCTTCAGAGACTCTCTCTCCAACTTTAGAGCGTCCTTGCGGATCTTCGCGATCTGATCAATGGTCCAGCTAAGGGATGTCGCCATCACCTGATCCGGAACTCTCGCCCGCTCGTTCACCACAAACTCGTCTGCTGGCCAGCCTCGACGAACCGCAGACGCGACCCAGTCAGTGCCCGGGTCCGGACTTGGAGAGACCCTGCGGGTTCTTCTGCTACTTGCCGGCAGAGCATCAGTCCAGTCGGTGGTCTTCCTGGGCCACCCATTGAGCAACTCAACCACCTTGGCGTACACCACACGGTTGGCACGCTGCTGAATTTCTAGCGCAGACCATCTGACTTCAGCCCAGTCGTCAGCAACGCCAGCTAGGGCATTGTAAAGCTGAGCTTTACTGCTCCAGCCACGAAGGACCTCCTCAAGCCCATCTTCGGGTATTTCATGCTTATGCGACGCGGAATTCAGATCGGGCATCATCGGATGTGCTGTAGCTGTTGGTTGACCCAGTTCCATTCCGACCCAAGGGCATCCCGGTCTGACAACTTGTCACCAAGTTCATCCAAAGTGGGATCATCGAGCCGCGCAAGCCAGGGGCCGAAACAGATGAGGTAGGCCTCGGCCAGCAGCGCTCCGAGAGTGACGTCGGAGTCTTTGAGTCCGGCGGTCACACTCTGAGGTAGCGACAGGAAGAGTGCTGGACCCATCGCCGTGTCCGGAGATGCGTAATGAATCTCATATATGCGCGAGACACGATCCGCGAGATCGGACAGCTGATCTTCCAAGAGAGGCAGGTTCCTTGACCGCTCGACGAAGATCTCACGGAACAGGCTGGGTTCGGGGGGCGCGACAGGAATCTGCGCAAACCTACGCCCGAGCGCTAGACCGAAGCGAAAGACCCGTTGGGCATCCAGGGAATTGTACGTGCCGATGAGGCGCCACTCTTGGCCGGCCTTATACTCGATTGTTCTGAGCTGCGCCGCCGCTCCAGGCATCCCTTCATCTTCAGTCATTGGGGCCGAAACCGGCGTGTCTGCCCACCCCAAACGAATCTCGGTCGGATCTCCCGGCGCCGCACGGCCGACAGTGACTGACTCCATCGAATCACCAGTCAGCCACGTGAGAAGACCTCCGAAAATCCGGTCCATGTCTGCACGATTGGCCTCATCGATGAGAAGCCATTTGTCTTCCTGAATGGCCTGCAGTACGTAGCCCGGCGCAAAGTGGATGGACCCCTCACTGTCGATGGTGTCACCACCAATGAGCTCGCGGACCGTCCAACTCTCGTCAGCCGTCACAGTCATGAGCTCATGAGGCACTTCCATGCCGTAGGCAGATGGGTCTGCCTGCACCTCTCGTATGACCTCCCAGATCAAGGAGGACTTGCCAGTGCCGGGCGGCCCCACGAGCATGATCGCCTTGTGCGAGGCGATAGCGTTTTTCAGCATCCTTCGGGTTCGCTCGTCGATCTTCAGCACAGGCACCAGGCGCGGTGCTGGTGTCGTCTGAGCAACCGCCTCGTCGAAGGGCAGCGTCCCAAAAGCATCGGCCCTGGCCACGGGGAGGCTCTCAACCGACAATCCGCCGAGCGTCGACCGAAGAACGTTGGTCAAACGCTCAACCTCAGGACCTGCGTGTCCACTGAGCAAACGCCTGGGGACCCATGCAGGGGATTGCCCCTCACGCTGCGCCATGAGCAGCAGCGGCTGACCGGTACGCCTCACGACATTCCGCGCCGCCTCGACGCTGGCCTCGTACTCCTGCGGGTACGGAATCAGAGCGATCAACAGATCCGCTTGCTGCGCACGGCTCGACTGCGTCATGCGTACGGTCATGTTGCCAGCCTTGCTGACGTAGCCCGTGTAGATCTTCCCAGCTCCGAGACCGATCAGTTCGGAGAGCCGACTCTCCAACCGTCTGTACTTGGTAGCGCTGGGAGCTGGGTGGTTGATGCCAGCCAGCAAGTGGTCAATCTCGATCAAGATATCGGACACGAGGCGAGGGTAACCGCTACCCGAGGTCCAGAGGACAGGAACGTAGCACCTCACATCGCACGAAGCCCCTGCCGCTGGAGCAGCGTTGGGCCTTCCCAGCAGCAGATGCGTCGCTAGAGGAGGCCTGTCGGCCGGGTCAGTTCGACGTGCTCCTTCATGTGGAGAAGGAACGTCTCGTCGAACCTAAGATTCGCCTTCTGTGTGCGGGAATAGAAACCAGCTGCAGCCCGGTGGCTCAGCGGGCTGAGCCCTTCACGGTCGACAAGGTCCATGAGGTGCGTGTACTCGCGCTGCTCCGGCCACATGGTTACGTGGGAGCGCCACCTTTTGCCCTTGCACCCCCAGGCCGCAGTGGGCCATCGGGCACTTTCCGACAGTCTGTCGCCTTCGGCCTCGTCGTATTCCCCCGGGCTCACAAGCTGCTCACCCAGCCACTGCGAAACGCCGACCGTGACTGCGTTGCCGACCAACTTCCAGCGGTCGCGCCCGCCCTTTTTATCGGCCGTTGCTTCGGTCAATGTCCAATCCTTGTCGAACCCCTGAAGCTGCTCGGCGTCAGTGATCGACGGCGTCACAATCCGGTGGCCAGCGGGGTTGCCAGGGATCCAGACGCCCGGGGGGGACGGGATGCTCAGCCCCGAGCCGCCCTTCACCGTGGGAACTGCGTCGCGTGCCCACCCCAAACCGCGGAGGCCCTCAGTCCAGTAGAAACCGTGAGCATCGCTTGCCCGACCGCTCTCGTCGGGCTCACCTGCATCGTCGGCAAGAAGCACACTCCGAGGGTCCTCGGTACGGCTCGCCACGAAGAGGACACGCTGACGCCGCTGCGGCACGCCGGTGAATCGAGAGTCGACGAGCCGGTACGCCCACGCGTACCCGAGGGCTTCGAGCTCTTGTACGAGGTGGAGCATCGCTTTGCCCTTGTCGAGCACCAGCATGTTCCGCACGTTCTCCAGCACCAGCCAGCGCGGGTGGTGCTTCTGAAGCAAGCGGAAGACATGGGATACAAGGCCAGACTGCTCTCCCCCGATGCCAGCGGTACGGCCGGCTTGGGAGAGATCCTGGCAGGGGAATCCTGCCGTCACGACGTCTACGTCGCCCGGAAGGGCATCGAGCTGCTGAACGTCAGGCTCAAGGGGAATGTCGGGGAAATGCCTGGTGAGCACAGCCTGGGCCGGTGACCAGACCTCACAGAGCAGCACAGTCTCCAGCCCGGCCCTGCTGAGGCCCAGCTCAAGACCGCCCACGCCGGCGAAGAGACCCGCCACGCGGAGAGGCGGGCGACTGACATCTTGCTCATTTCTCACGGAGAGATCCTGTCATACGAGGCTGACATCGACTGCGTCACAGAACCAGCGCACCGATCAAGCCTGAGTGAGTCGGCTGCTCCTCAAACCGCTTGCAACTGGCGGGCTCGCCCTTGGTCGCGCGAAGGCAGGGCAGGGAGAACCTAGACGCACCCTGAAGGCCCGCTACGACCGGACCTGCTCCGCGGCACGCCGAAGTTGTGCCGCACATCACACAGCTGGAGTCTGTGAAGGTTCCACCATTAGTCATGGGCCAGATGCCGAGCCCGCCGCTTAGCCACTTCATCACTCTTAATCCGCAGCCAGTCACAGATGGCGACCCCAACGCTTGCTCGGTCTGACGAGGGCGGAGGTGCGTGCCCGGGCAACCGTGGCCTATTTGTGGACGCGGACCCTCAGCAGACTCTCCCAGGCGGCTGTGACCTGCTGAAACTCCCGAGAATCACGGGGACTCCGGAGCCGTTTGCCAGTCCTCGTCACCCGTGAACAGTGAAGCCCCCAGATCTCTGGGAGCTTCACTGTTCACGGGTTGCGGCGTCACTAGTCGGAAGCCTCCGGCGGGCGAGGAGCTGCGGTCCGTCCTTCGTGGGTGTAGAGGGCTGGTATCGCTAGGCGGTGGCCGCGGCTGGTTGCTACGCGGACCACGTCCCTCAAGGCTCCAGTCAGGTCCGCTGCCAGGAGGCGGAGTTCATCCGGATCCGCCTCCTGATCGGCGAGGACTTCAACGGCGTGGTCGAGGAGTTCGGCCCCCAAGCCGAGCTGCGCCGCCTCGGCGTTGTCGGCGAGGCGGGACAGGTAGCTGGCGTTGTCGTCGGCGCTCAGGAAGCAGGGCTTGCCGTCTGGGCCCGACCATGGCAGGAGTCGCAGTTCGTTTGAGGGGGTCACGCTTCCGCCCTCCTGGCTTCGGTCTTGTGGTGGGTGGTGAAGACGGCATCGGCGCGATCGCCAGGGAGCGCCAAGAGGGCCGCCTCGACCACGCGGCCGGTGGTGTCGGTCACCACGCGGGTGATCGAGAGGATGGCCAGAGTCGAGCTGATGCGAAGGGTCGTCGCTTCGTCTGGAGTGGGGAGGCGGGTGCTGACCGTTTCCTGGACCACGGCCAGCGGTGGGCGCAGGTCTGGCAGTCGTGCGGCTAACAGCCCTTCCGGGACGTCGGCCGGCGCCAGGTCTCGCGGCACGTAGATGCGGGCGAGGCTGTGCGGTGTTTTCCCCTCGTGGCTGAGGCAGAGGAATTCCGTCAGGGGACTGCGGGGCGAGACCTTGAGGAGGGCGGTCAGGTGGCCGTGCGCTCGGAGGTTGGTGGCGCGGACGGTGGTGTGGAGGGGCTCTTCGGCCGGGGTCAGTGCCCTCGGCATGTATGCGCCGCCGACGTATGTGGTCCTGCGGCGCGGGTGACGGACGAAGTTGCCGCTGCCGTGGATCTTCTCCACGAGTCCTTCGCCCTGGAGGAGAGCGAGGGCGTTCCGGAGCGTTGGCGTGCTGACCCTGTAGCGGGCCGCGAGTTGGGCTTCTGAAGGGAGGCGCTCGCCGGCTTTCAGGCGACCCACCGAGATCTGGTTTCGGAGGTCATCGGCGATGGCGTGCCGGCGGGAGGGCGCGGGATGGGTCACCAGTGCCTCCGCATCCGCAGTGCGACGAGACGGGTCCGGGCATGCATGGTCAGCTGCTCGCCCGATTCGAATCGCAGTCGCTTGGCGTTGGAAGGAAGTTGGATCAGGTCGATGACACGGCACGGCTGTCCGCCGACCTGGATGACGTCGCCGCACTGCACGCTGGTCGAGGTGATCTCGACGTTCGCGGCGAGGGCGCCGGTTGGCGTCCATCGCATCACTGGGTCACCCGCCGCGGCTCGGACGGGTCGCCCGCCGTGTGGCACGTGCAGTCGCAGGCTTCGTAGGTCACGGCCACTCCGATGGGGGCCGTGACAGGGGATGACTCTGCGCACTCACGGTGGGTGCCGATCGCGCACGAGCTCGACCGGTAGGGGTCATCCGCGCCGGGCGGTGGGCCCGGCCTGAGGGGGCGCCCACTGGTGCGGGAAGGGGTGGGGACCATACGGTTCGACACGCTGATCAGCTCCTATCGCTGATGGCCAGGTCCCCGGACGTCGCCCGTCGCGGGGACCGCTTTACGTACGGCGGCCCAGAGGGTGCGGCCGGTCAAGCTGCTGGCGAGGAGTCCGAACCGGTCGGCCTCCGCCACCACTTCCAGGACCTCCCGCCACGATTCGGCGGGCAGCGCTTCCGGTACCTCCGCTTCGATCGACGTGTATCGGGCGTGCTCCTCCACCCGCGTGGTCAGCCCCAGGGCGGACAGTCGCGCGGCGATGCCCTTGGCCCTTGCTTTCGAAGCGGGCACCAAGGGCCTCCGTCGCCGAGCGAACACGTTGAGTGAAGCTAGTTAACTAGATTAGAGCTAGTGGACTAGATTTTCTACATGCCTGAGCAGCCGCCTTATCTCCGCATCGCCGACGTACTGCGGCAGCGGATCGCGGAGCACGAGTGGACACCCGGCGACCGGCTCCCTTCGCGGGCCCAGATCGCCGAGGAGTGCGGCGTCGGCGAGAACGTCGTCCGCCGGGCGCAGGAGCTCTTGATCTCCCAGGGCGTGTTGGAAGGTCGCGCGGGCTCGGGTACGTACGTCGCGGAGCCCCGGCAGCGCGTGAGGGTCGTCCGATCGTCGGCTCGTGAGCAGCCCGGTGGCTCTCCCTTCCGCGCGGACATGCAGGCCCTGGGCAGGCAGGGGAACTGGGAGAGCCGAACCGAGGCGAAGGTTCCCGCGCCTGTCGAGATTGCTGCGCGGCTCGGTATCGCCGTTGGGGAGCTGTGCGTGCGCACGGTGTACGAGTTCCTTGCCGATGGCAGGCCGGTGCAGTTGTCGACGAGTTGGGAGCCGTATGAGCTCACCGCCGGCACGCTGGTTGTGCTGCCAGAGGGTGGGCCGCACGCCGGCGTTGGCGTCGTGAACCGGATGGCCACGATCGGGATCACGGTCAGCCACGCTGTGGAGCAGCCGGAGCCGCGGCAGGCAACAGCCGAGGAGGCATCGCTCCTCGGGATCCAGAAGGCCGCTCTGGTCACGCACGTCCGGCGGACGTACTACAGCGACCAGGGGCAGCCCGTGGAGACGGCGGACATCGTCATCCCTGCCGCGCTGTGCGAGATCGTCTACGAGATCCCTGTCGGTCGCTAGCACGGACGTGCTGCAACCCGTTTCGCGGCCGCCTGGCAACAGGTCGCATGGCGTGCGGGACCGGGAGAGTCGCTGGGTCGGCCGCAGGTTAGCGTGGCTGCATGAATGAACCGCTGATCAAGGTGCAGAGCTCAGCCGGCGAGGCTCGCATCAAGGCCAACGCGGAAGGGCTTCGCGTCCTCGCGGAGCGACTGTTGGAGCTCGCCGGCCCCGGCATACGGGACGGGCACCACCTGCACCTCGATGCGAGCGTTGACCTGGAGGACGGCTCGTCCGGCCTCGTTCTGGAGCGCGACGACTCGCTCTAGGCGCACCCTCGCGTGCTCACACACCCCCCGAAGCTGGCGACTACTCGAAGTGGCGCCGTACACCTGCGCAGGCCACCAGTGCGCTGCCATCCTCAGTGAGGAAGGCGAGGTAGCACCAGCTGCCGTCGGCGGCCATGATCAATCCGGTTCGCACAGGCTGGTCATGCTGCCGGAGGAGCTGCACCGCTCGTTCCAGCCCCAGAGTCTCGCCGACACCCCTCCGCCGCATGTTCCGGAGTCGGAGGCCGTAGAGATGGGCGTGCTGCTGTGAGGGAATAGTCGAATCCGGTACTTCGTGGGTAGCGCCGGCTTGAAGGGCATCCAGGGCAGCCACAGATGCCGCGTCATCGCCAGTCAGTAGCCGTTCCAACTGATGCCGTTCCATAGCCACCCCCCCCCTCTGGCATCCTGCGTTGCGGTAGTGATGTGCGGCAACCGCGTATACCGCGCACCCGCCGCTGTCTCCCCACGGCCCCGACTGGCCGTGTCCCCTGCGTGCCCGAACGGGAGGGCTTCAGCGGGGAGTCTCGGGGAATCCCGGGGAGTCAGGCGGGGACGTGCAGGTCAAAGACTTGGCAGGTGAGCCGGTGGGCGCGTACGCGATCTTCCAAACTAGCTACGCGGGTTCGATTCCCGTCACCCGCTCTGAAGCACAAAGGGCCAGGTCAGAGGGTAATTCCTCGACCTGGCCCTTCGTCGTTCCCGGGGGCTCCGGCCGGCCCGAGTCGGAGGGAACCTAGAGCTTGATGTTCGCGATCATCGTCGCGAGGGAGTTCAGGAAGCGGTTCACGTCGTCCGCGATCGAGCTGGACGCCAGGAAGAAGCCGAAGAGGGCCGCGACGATGGCGGGGCCCGCCTTGATGTGGTTGCCGCGGATCAGCACCACCAGGATGACCGCCAACAGAACCACCACTGACAGCGAAATGGCCACTACTGATCACACCTTCGGTCGTCCCCTGGTCGGCCCGGGGCGCACGGCCAAGCACACCCCCACATGGACCATCCTCCCACCAACCGGCCCCGGCTATCCGCCCCGTGACGAATCGCCATCGTTCCGTTTGCGCGGTCAGGGTGTGGTGAGGCCCAAGAGGGTACGGACATACGCGTACTTCGCGGACAGACGGTCGCGGGTGGGGGCGTCCAGGACGGCGAGGCGGGCGGGGTCTGCGTTGTGGGCGAGGTCCGCCTCCTTGACCAGGAGGGCGCCCGGGGTGGCCAGGATGCGGGCGGTGTACTGCTCGACCGGTTCGCCGGGGATCTTGGTGACGGCCAGGACCATGTCCTTCACCGACTGCGGGAGGGCGGCCGAATCCAACCAGGTGAGGCTGAGGGCCTCGTCCTCGATCGCGTCGTGGAGCCAGGCCGCCGCCTGCTGTTCGGGGCCGCCGCCGCGCAGCCGGACTCCCTCGGCCACGGCCGCGAGGTGTTCCGCGTACGGCCGGCCGGCCTTGTCGGTCTGGCCCTCGTGGGCGGTGCGCGCGAGGGTCTCGATCTCGGGGAGGGTCAGGGGACGGGCCGCCGTCATGTGAGGTCCTTCGCTGCCGTACGGAGGGCCTCGGCGGCCCGGCGTACATCCGCCTGCGTGGTACGCCAGTTGGAGAACGCGGCGCGCAGGGCGGGTGTTCCCGCGTAGACGGTCGGGGTGAGGAAGACCTCGGAGGAGACGGCTTCGCGGAGGGCTGTGAGGCGGGCCTGGGTGGGTGCCTCGGACAGCGTGAAGCAGACCACGTTGAGCCGGACCGGGGCGAGGAGGCGGAAGGCCGGGTCCTGGGAGAGCCGTTCTCCCAGGGCGTGGGCGCAGGCGATGTCGCGTTCGACGATCTCCCGGTGACCGCGGCGGCCGTAGGCGCGGAGGGTGAACCAGGCGGCGAGGGCGCGCAGTCGGTGGGAGTTCTCCGGGGTGAGGTGGACGAGGTCGGGGTGCTCGCCGAGGGGGCCGAGGTAGGCGGCGGAGTTGGCGAAGACGCGGGCCTGGAGGTCGCGGCGGCGGGTGAACTGGACGGCGCTGTCGTAGGGGACGTTGAGCCACTTGTGGAGGTCGACGCAGACGGAGTCGGACGCGTCGAGACCCTCGGCGAGGTGGGCATGGGCCGGGGAGAGGGCCGCGAAGGCGCCGAACGCGGCGTCGGTGTGGAGCCAGAAGTCGTGGCGTTCGCGGAGGGCGGCGATCGCGCGGAGGTCGTCGAAGTCGACGGTGTTGACGGTGCCGGCGTTGGCGACGACCACGGCCGGGCCGGGGGTGTCGGCGAGGGCCCGGTCGAGGGCGGCGGGGTCGACGGCCTCCCGGCCGGGGAGGGTGGGGACGGGAACGAGGGAGTTGCGGCCCAGGCCCAGGACCGACAGGGCCTTGGCGATGGAGGAGTGGGGGGCGCCGGAGAGGACCCGGACGGGGCCCAGCGCGGCGGCGCCGTCGTCGGCCGGGGACACCCCGAGGCGTTCGCCGAGCCATTCTCGGGCGATGGCGAGGCCGGTGGTGTTGGACATCGTGGCGCCGCTGACGAAGGTGCCGGTATGCGCTTCGGAGAGGCCGAAGAGCTCGCGGAGCCAGGTGACGGTTTCGCGTTCGAGGTCCTGGCCGGCGCCGTCGAGGGCGGAGTTGGAGTTCTGGTCGTGCGCGGCGGTCAGCCAGTCCCCCGCGAGGGCAGCCGGGGTGGCGCCGCCGGTGACGAACCCGAGGTAGCGGGGTCCGGCCGAGGCCGACAGCCGGGGCTCCCAGCGCTCGCGGAAGGCGGCGAGGGCCCGCTCGGCGCCGTCGCCGTGCTCCGGGAGCGGCTCGGGAGCCGGCGCCTTGGCCTTCGGCGGTACGACGGCACGCTCGTCCAGGGTGGCGAGCGCGTCGGCGGCGGCGCGGCGGGTGGCTTCGAGGAGTTCGGGGAGCCGGGCGAGGTCTGTGGCGAGCGTGCGGTCCATGGGGGCACGCTATGCGTCGCCGGGGCGGTGGAGGCGGGCCAATCCGGGGTGAGTGGCCCGGTTCCGGCCGGGGGGCCGTCGTAGGGTCGGGGGATGATCGCGAAGCGGTGGGTGCGGGGCGCTGTCGGGGCCGTGGCCGTGTCGGGGGTGCTGGTGGGGTTGGCGGGCTGCGAGATGCCTCCGCCACCTCGGGCCGCGCCGGGGCCCACGGGTGCGCCGGCCCGAGCGTCCGCGCCGGCGCCGCGACCCCCCTCGTCGAGGCCGTCGCCGCCGGAGCAGCCGGCGTGTCCGGAGGGCGGGGTCCGGCTCGTCGAGGGGGACGGGAACGCGGCGATGGGCCTGCGGGTGGCGGAGATCCAGCTGGTCAACTGCGGTGCGCAGCCGTACGTACTGGAGGGATACCCGCGACTTTCACTGCGGGACGACAGGAACGATCCGGTGGAGGTGGCCGTCGAGCACGGGACGGCGGGCATCACCTCGGGGGCACCGGCCGTGGACGCGCCGCCGGAGCGGGTGACACTGGCGCCGGGGCAGGCCGCCTCGATGGCGATGGTGTGGCGCAATCTCGTCACCGACTCCACGGTGGCGGCGGTGACGGCGCGGATCGTGGAGATCGAGCCGCGGTCCGGTGCGCCCCGGCTGTGGCTCCGGCTCGCCCTGCCGGTCGATCTCGGGAACACCGGGAAGCTGGGAGTCGGTCCGTGGACGGCGGTGGGCCGGTGATCGTGTGGCTGAACGGGCCGTTCGGGGGCGGGAAGACGCAGACCGCGTACGAGTTGCACCGGCGGTTGGCGGGGAGCGTGGTGTGCGATCCGGAGCACGTCGGCTTCGGGCTGCACCGGATGATGCCAGCCGCGTTGCGCGGGGATTTCCAGGACCTCCCGGCGTGGCGGCAGGGGGTGTTCGAGGTCTTGGACCTGGCGGCGGAGCGGTATCCGGGGGTGGTGCTGGTGCCGATGACCGTGACGGACCCGGCGTACTTCACCGAGACGGTGGGCCGACTCCGCGAACGCGGCCACGATGTACGGCACTTCGCCCTGCTGGCGCAGCGGGAGACCGTGCTGCGGAGACTCCGCGAGCGGGGACTGGGGCGGGGGCTGAAGCGGGAGAGCTTCGCGGTGGCCCGGCTGGACGGGTGCCTGGCGGCGCTCCGGGAACCGGAGTTCGCGGAGCACCTGGCGACCGACCGGCTGACGGTGCCGCAGGTCGCCGACCGGGTCGCCGCCTCGGCGGGCCTGAGCCTGACCCCGAACACCGACGGCCCCTTGCGGGGACGCCTGCGGCGAGTCCTGATCGGCGTACGGCACATCCGCTGCGACTAGGGCGGTGCCCGCCGGCCCGGACGGGGGCGGGCTGTGGCGGGGCGTCCCCGCAGGGCGCGGCGCCCGGGCCGGTGCCCGCCGGCCCGGACGGGGGCGGGTGTGCGGCGGGGCGTCCCCGCCGGCGCGGCCGGGGACGGCGTGTGGCGGGGCGTCCCCGCAGGGCGCGGCGCCCGGGCCGGCCCAGGTGGCAGCCGCCCGATCCGAAGGAAAAGGCCTATGCCGCCGCCGTGCCCGCGTAGGAGCGGGTCGTGAGGGTGGTCATGCG
>NZ_JBHWJY010000093.1:0-32163 GCF_042731135.1 Streptomyces sp. NPDC059874 | reverse complement strand
GGCAAGCTCGCCGACATCGTGCTCTGGCGCCCCCAGTTCTTCGGAGCCAAGCCGCAGCTGGTCCTCAAGTCCGGCTTCCCGGCGTACGGGGTCACCGGCGACCCCAACGCCGCCACCGACACCTGCGAACCCCTCGTCCTCGGCCCGCAGTTCGGCTCGTACGGGGCCACCGCCGCCGACATCTCCGTCGCCTTCGTCTCGGCCGCCGCGGCGGCCCTCGGCAGCGACGAGATGCCGACCCGCCGACGCCGGGTCGCCGTCCGCGGCACCCGCGGCATCGGCCCCAAGGACATGCTCCTCAACTCCCGGGTGGGCGCGGTCGATGTCGACGCGCGCAGCGGCCTCGTCTCCCTCGACGGGGAACCGCTGCGCTCCGAAGCGGCCGAATCGGTCTCCCTCAACCGCCTGTACTTCTTGTAAGGACCTCCCTGCCATGAACGCAAAGCCCGTGAACGACGGATTCCGGATGCCCGCCGAGTGGATGCCCCACGAGCGCACCTGGATGGCCTGGCCCAGCCCGAACCCCACCTTCACCAACGAGCAGGAGCTCGCCGAGGCCCGCGAGGCCTGGGGAGCCGTGGCCCGCGCGGTGCGCACGTACGAGCCCGTGACCCTCGTCGTCTCGCCCGGTGACGCCGAGAGCGCCCGCGCCATCGTCGGCGACGACATCGAGCTGGTCGAGCGGGAGCTCGACGACGCCTGGATGCGCGACATCGGCCCGACCTTCGTCACCAACGACGCCGGCGAGCTGGCGGCCGTCGACTGGACCTTCAACGGTTGGGGCGCCCAGGAGTGGGCCCGATGGGAGCACGACTCGAAGGTCGCCCGGCACATCTCGGACGTGGTCGGCACCCGCACGTACAGCACCCCGCTCGTCAACGAGGGCGGCGCCATCCACGTCGACGGCGAGGGCACCGTGCTCCTCACCGACACCGTTCA
Organism: Streptomyces sp. NPDC059874; assembly: GCF_042731135.1. NCBI lineage: Bacteria > Bacillati > Actinomycetota > Actinomycetes > Kitasatosporales > Streptomycetaceae > Streptomyces > Streptomyces sp. NPDC059874. The sequence continues at coordinate 31,224 of NZ_JBHWJY010000093.1, read as the reverse complement.
GCTTGGCAAGGGCCGCAACCCCGACTGGACGCGCGAGCAGGTCGAGCAGGAGATCCACGCCCACCTCGGCACCACCAAGGCGATCTGGCTCCCGTACGGCCTGGCCGGCGACTACGGCACCTACGGTACGCAGGGTCACGTCGACATCGTCGCCGCCTTCGCCCGCCCCGGCGTCGTCATGGTGCACACCCAGCCCGACCCGGCCCACCCCGACCACGAGCGCTGCAAGACGATCGCGGCCATCCTGCGCGCGTCCACCGACGCCCGGGGCCGGCTGCTGGAGGTCGTGGAGATCCCGGCGCCGACCGTGCTGGAAGAGGACGGGGAGTGGGTGGACTACTCCTACATCAACCACTACCTGTGCAACGACGGTGTCGTTCTGTGCGCCTTCGACGACCCGCGCGACGAGGAGGCCGCCGAGATCTTCCGCGGACTGTTCCCCGAGCGGACGGTGACCCTCGTCGACGCACGTACGATTTTCGCCGGGGGTGGCGGTATCCACTGCATCACCCAGCAGCAGCCGAAGGTCTGACCCGCGGCTACACGTTCGAAGGAGTGGACCATGGCGGCGGGTGGAGTACCGGTACGGGCGGCGCGCAAGAACGCGCCCCCGCGCGAGGACGTACTCGTCGCCGCCATGGCCACGATCGCCGAGCGCGGCCTGGAAGGCCTGACCATGGCCGGTCTGGGCCGCGAGGTCGGCATGAGCAGCGGCCACCTCCTCTACTACTTCCGCAGCAAGGACGAGCTCCTGCTGCAGACCCTGGAGTGGAGCGAGGCGGCACTGGGCACGGAGCGGCGCGCCCTGCTGTCCCGGCGCGGCCCGGTCGTCGAGCGCCTGCAGGCGTACGTGGACCTCTACGTGCCCACGCAGGCCCGCGACCCGCACTGGACGCTCTGGCTGGAGGTCTGGAACCGCTCCCAGAACGCCGGCCCCGAGGAGCGAGACCGGCAGGCGGCTATCGAGGGCGCCTGGCACCGCGACCTGGTGGCCCTGCTCGCGGAGGGCATCTCGCGCGGGGAGTTCCGCCCGGTGGACGCCGACCGCTTCGCGGCCCGTACCCGGGCCCTGCTGGACGGCTTCAGCATCCAGCTGGCCGTTGGTCTGCCGACGGTCGACCGCGCCGAAATCCTGGACCACGTCCGCGAATACCTCACCGAGGCCCTCACCCCGTAGCCGCCCCGGGCCGCTGCCCCGAACCCCCGCGTATTTGCCCTCCGGGCACCCCGTCTCGCCTGCGACGGCGGCCGGCTGCGGCGCCGCGCTCCGGTACGCGCGGTGCCCGCATGGTGAGATCCCCGTCCATCCGCGGCCAGCGGTATGGCACACTGCGAGCGTGCCTGCTCAGCTCATGATTATCGCCAGCAGCGCGCCGGTCCTCAGTGGCCGCTGAACCGTGGAAGACCTTCGCGGGAAGCGGCCACCGTGCCCCAGACCCGCGCGCAAACCTCTCGCACCCGCGAGAGGTTTTTTCGTTTCCCGGCACCATCCATGCCGGGACGTGAACGCGCGCGATGATGGGGGCAGTGGATCCCGGGTTTCCGGAACCACTCATCCGACAGGAGTCAGATCAGCATGACGACGACACCAGAGGCGGCAGCAGCGGTCCTCGACGACAGCTTCCACGTCTTCGACACCACCCTGCGCGACGGCGCCCAGCGCGAGGGCATCAACCTCACCGTCGCCGACAAGCTGACGATCGCCCGGCACCTGGACGAATTCGGCGTGGGCTTCATCGAGGGCGGCTGGCCCGGCGCCAACCCCCGCGACACGGAGTTCTTCGCCCGTGCCCGCGCCGAGATCGACTTCAAGAACGCCCAGCTCGTCGCCTTCGGCGCGACCCGCCGCGCCGGCGGCTCCGCCGCCACGGACCCGCAGGTGCGGGCGCTGCTGGAGTCCGGCGCGCCGGTGATCACCCTCGTCGCCAAGTCCCACGACCGCCACGTCGAGCTCGCCCTGCGCACCACCCTCGACGAGAACCTGGAGATGGTCCGCGACACCGTCTCCCACCTGGTCGCCCAGGGCCGCCGCGTCTTCGTCGACTGCGAGCACTTCTTCGACGGCTACCGGGCCAACGCCGAGTACGCGAAGTCCGTCGTACGCGCGGCCCACGAAGCCGGCGCCGACGTCGTCATCCTCTGCGACACCAACGGCGGCATGCTCCCCGCCCAGGTGACCGCGACCGTCGCCACCGTCCTCGCCGACACCGGCGCCCGCCTCGGCATCCACGCCCAGGACGACACCGGCTGCGCCGTCGCCAACACCCTGGCCGCGGTGGACGCCGGCGCCACGCACGTCCAGTGCACGGCGAACGGCTACGGCGAGCGCGTGGGCAACGCCAACCTCTTCCCCGTCGTCGCCGCCCTGGAGATCAAGTACGGGCGCAAGGTGCTCCCCGAGGGCGCGCTGGCCGAGATGACCCGCATCTCGCACGCCATCGCCGAGGTCGTGAACCTGACCCCCTCCACGCACCAGCCCTACGTCGGCCTCTCCGCCTTCGCGCACAAGGCGGGCCTGCACGCCTCGGCCATCAAGGTCGACCCCGACCTCTACCAGCACATCGACCCCGAGCGGGTCGGCAACACCATGCGGATGCTGGTCTCCGACATGGCCGGCCGGGCCTCCATCGAGCTCAAGGGCAAGGAGCTCGGCGTCGACCTCAACGGGGACCGCGCGCTGATCTCCCGGGTCGTGGAAAGGGTCAAGGAGCGGGAGCTCCAGGGCTACACCTACGAGGCGGCCGACGCCTCCTTCGAACTGCTGCTGCGCGCGGAGGCCGAGGGCCGGGCCCGCAAGTACTTCCGCATCGAGTCCTGGCGCGCGATCGTCGAGGACCGCCCGGACGGCACCCACGCCAACGAGGCCACGGTCAAGCTGTGGGCCAAGGGCGAGCGGATCGTCGCCACGGCGGAGGGCAACGGCCCCGTCAACGCCCTGGACCGCGCGCTGCGCGTCGCCTTGGAGCGCTTCTACCCCCAGCTGGCCAAGTTCGAGCTGGTCGACTACAAGGTCCGCATCCTGGAGGGCAAGCACGGCACGGAGTCCACGACCCGCGTTCTGATCTCCACGACGGACGGCACCCGCGAGTGGAACACGGTCGGCGTGGCCGAGAACGTGATCGCGGCCTCCTGGCAGGCCCTGGAGGACGCCTTCACGTACGGCCTCCTCCACGCGGGCGTGGAGCCGGCCGAGTAATTCCGTCGGCGGGTCAGCACTTGTCCTTGACGAGCTTGCGGAACTTCTTCGGGGACATGGCCTTGCCGTTGGCCCAGACCTCGCCGGACTTCAGCCCGGCGAGGTCCTCCGCGGTGAAGTGCGCCACCCCCGAGTAGTCGCTGAACCCCGGGGCGTGGAAGCTCGCGCTGTACGTGTACCCGGGCCGCACGCTCTGGGCTCCTCCCGACTGCCGGGCCTTCCACTCGGCGGGTGGGGAGAACAGCGGGAACGTGACCTCGCCGTCGGCGAGGGGGGAGCCGTAGGCGCTCCAGCCCTCGCGTGGCGCGGGTACGGTCGGTGACCCGGGTGAGACGGTGGCGGAGGCGACCGGCACGGCGGGCACCTCGGGGGCCGCGTCCAGGTCCACGCTGCCGATCTTGTCCTTCCCGCAGGGCACCAGCGTCAACTGCGGTGTCCCGTCCGCACCGTTGTGCACCGAGATCAGCGGAAGACTGGCCGCCGAGCAACCGGTCAGCACGCCTCCGCCCGCGCAGGCCAAAGCCATCACCAGCCATCCACGCCGCACCGGCCCCACCCCTGAGCGGGAGCGTACGGGCTTGGGACCCTCCGTGGGGTCGGACGGGCTTATGTCCTGTTCACACAGGAAATGACTGGTTCCGGTAGCGTCGTGGGTATGAGGACCAGGCTGATATCCGTGCGCTTTGGATCGCTGCTGTCCGGTCTGCTGCTGGCCCTGTCGGCGACCGCCCTCCTGGTCGCGCCGCAGGCATCGGCCGCCACCGGAGTCGCCGCCGTCGGGGAGGCCCTCAAGCAGGGGCCCGTCTACGTCGACCCCCGGGTCGAGGCGCAGTTGCCGAAGGCCGAGGCGGACGCGCTCGCGAAGAAGATCAAGGACGCGGGGAAGCCGGTGTTCGTCGCCGTGCTGCCCGCGACGGCGGAGTTCCCCCAGGACAAGGTGCTCGGCGCGGTCAGGGCCGAGACCGGGATCACCGGGCTCTACGCGATCCGGCTCGGCGACGGCTTCAAGGCGGCCGCCGACCAGGCCGTCATGCCGACCAACGCCGTACGCAACCTCAGCGACGCGGTGAAGGTGGGGGCGCCCGATACGGCCACCCAGCTCAACAACTTCGTGGACCAGGCCCTGAGCCAGGCCAAGGGCGGCGCCCCCGCCTCCTGGGGCAGCGCCGGCACGGACGACGGCGGCGCTCCCATCGGCGGGCTGATCACCCTCGGCGCGGTCGCCGCGATCGGCGGCGGCGGGGCGTACGCACTGGTGCGGCGCAACCGGAAGAAGAAGGAAGAGACCCGGCGCGAGGCCATCGAGCGGCTCGGCGTGGTCGTCGACGAGGACATCACGGCCTTCGGCGAGGAGCTCGACCGGCTCGACTTCCACCCCGGCGAGCCCGGCGCGGACGACGCCATGCGCAAGGACTACGAGCAGGGCCTCGACTCGTACGAGAGGGCCAAGCAGATCATGGCCTCGGTCCAGTACCCCGAAGAGGTCAAGGGCGTGACCCAGGCCCTGGAGGACGGCCGGTACGCGCTGGCCTGCCTGGACGCGCGCCGGAAGGGCGAGCCGCTGCCCGAGCGCCGTTCGCCCTGCTTCTTCGACCCGCGCCACGGGCCGAGCACAGAGGACGCCACGTGGGCTCCGGCCGGCGGGGCCGCCCGTACCGTGCCCGTCTGCACGGCGGACGCCGTACGGCTGCGGGACGGCCAGGACCCGGCGGTGCGCACGGTCGACACCGAGTACGGGCCGCGCCCCTACTACGACGCCGGCCCGGCGTACGGTCCCTGGGCCGGCGGCTACTTCGGCGGCGGCATCCTGCCCGGCCTGCTCATGGGCACGATGCTCGGTTCGATGATGTCCAGCCCCGCCTACGCCTCGGACTTCGGCGGCGGCAACGGCTTCGAGGGCGGGGACGTCTCCGGGGCCGACTTCAACCCGTCCGACTTCGGCGGCGGGGACTTCGGCGGCGGTGGCGGCTTCGACGGGGGCGGCGGGTTCGACGGCGGGGGCGGCTGGTAGCCGCCCCACCCCATCCGTCAGGCCTGCTTGATCGCGGAGATGTCGAAGGTCAGCTTCACCTTGTCGCTGACCATCACACCGCCGGCCTCCAGCGCGGCGTTCCACGTCAGGCCCCAGTCGGAGCGCAGGATCTCGGCGGAGCCCTCGAAGCCGACGCGCTCGTTGCCGTACACGTCCTTGGCCGAACCGTTGAAGTCCAGGTCGATGGAGAGCGGGCGCGTGACGTCCTTGATCGTCAGCTCGCCGGTGATGCGGTACTTGTCGCCGCCGAGCTGGGCCGCCTCGGTGGAGCGGAAGGTCATCTTCGGGAAGAGCTCGGCGTCGAAGAAGTCGCTGCCCAGCAGGTGGGCGTCGCGGTCCGCGATGCCGGTGCTGACCGAACCGATCGAAACGTCGATGGAGGCGGTGGAGCGGGCCGGGTCGCCGCCGTCCAGGTGCAGGCTGCCCTCGAAGGCGTCGAAGCCGCCGCGGACGTTGGTCACCATGGCGTGGCGGACGGTGAAGCCGATCCGGCTGTGGGAGGGGTCGATGGCGTAGTCGCCGGTGAGGGCGGCGAGCGCCGGGTCCACCGGGAGGGTGGAGGTGGCGGTGGTGGTGTCCTGGCTGCGGCGGGTGAAGATGCCCATGACGTGCTCCTCGGTAGGGTTCCGTAGTCCGTTGAATGTTCAACGACTTCAACGAGGACGACCTTAGGCTCATTCCGTTCAAATTTCAACATCTTCGCGGGGGTGTCGGCTCGTTTTGTAGGAGTCGCACAAAGGACGAAGGTCCCCTCTGGTGGAGTCCTTGCATGCCTCCGCGCCACTGTGCGGGCCGGACAGCGGAAGACTCCCGAGACTGTGCGGAATGAACGGAGGTTTTTGATGGTGCGCTTCGTAAGGTCGGTACATGACCGTTGTGGACCAGACCCCGAGCGAGCCGACGGACGCCCGTGGGCGCGTGGCCGAGCTGCACTCCCTGCGCGAGCAGGCGCGGCGCGGCCCCAGTGACCGCGCGACCGAGACCCAGCACGCCAAGGGCAAGTTGACCGCCCGTGAGCGCATCGCGCTGCTGCTCGACGAAGGTTCCTTCAAGGAGGTCGAACAGCTGCGCCGCCACCGGGCGACCGGCTTCGGCCTGGAGGCCAAGAAGCCCTACACCGACGGTGTCATCACCGGCTGGGGCACGGTCGAGGGCCGCACGGTCTTCGTCTACGCGCACGACTTCCGCATCTTCGGCGGCGCCCTGGGCGAGGCCCACGCCACGAAGATCCACAAGATCATGGACATGGCCATCGCGGCCGGTGCCCCGCTGGTCTCCCTGAACGACGGCGCCGGCGCCCGCATCCAGGAGGGTGTCTCCGCCCTCGCCGGCTACGGTGGCATCTTCCAGCGCAACACGAAGGCCTCGGGCGTCATCCCGCAGATCTCGGTGATGCTGGGCCCGTGCGCCGGCGGCGCCGCGTACTCGCCGGCCCTGACGGACTTCGTGTTCATGGTGCGCGAGACCTCGCAGATGTTCATCACCGGACCGGACGTGGTCCGCGCGGTGACGGGCGAGGAGATCACCCAGAACGGCCTCGGCGGCGCGGACGTGCACGCCGAGACCTCGGGCGTCGCGCACTTCGCGTACGACGACGAGGAGACCTGCATCTCCGAGGTCCGCTACCTCATCTCGATGCTGCCCTCCAACAACCGCGAGAACCCGCCCGTCCACGAGTCGAGCGACCCGGCGGACCGCCGCAGCGACGTCCTGCTGGACCTCGTCCCCGCCGACGGCAACCGCCCGTACGACATGCTCAAGGTCATCGAGGAGATCGTCGACGAGGGCGACGTCCTGGAGATCCACGAGCGCTGGGCCCGCAACATCATCTGCGCCCTGGCCCGGATGGACGGACAGGTCGTCGGCATCGTCGCCAACCAGCCCGGCCACCTCGCCGGCGTCCTCGACATCGAGGCTTCCGAGAAGGCCGCGCGCTTCGTCCAGATGTGCGACGCCTTCAACATCCCGATCATCACCCTGCTGGACGTCCCCGGCTTCCTGCCGGGCGTCGACCAGGAGCACGGCGGCATCATCCGCCACGGCGCCAAGCTGCTGTACGCCTACTGCAACGCCACCGTCCCGCGGATCTCGCTGATCCTGCGCAAGGCCTACGGCGGCGCGTACATCGTCATGGACTCCCAGTCCATCGGCGCCGACCTCACCTACGCCTGGCCCACCAACGAGATCGCCGTGATGGGCGCCGAGGGTGCGGCCAACGTCATCTTCCGCAAGCAGATCGCGGACGCCGAGGACCCCGAGGCCATGCGCGTACGCATGGTCAAGGAGTACAAGGCGGAACTGATGCACCCGTACTACGCGGCCGAGCGCGGCCTCGTCGACGACGTCATCGACCCCGCCGAGACCCGCGAGACCCTCGTGGCCGCCCTCGCGATGCTCCGCAACAAGCACGCCGACCTGCCGTCCCGCAAGCACGGCAACCCGCCGCAGTAAGAGGAGACAAGCCACCGATGAGCACCGACACCCTGCTGCGCGTCGAAAAGGGCAACGCCGCCCCCGAGGAGCTGGCCGCGATCACCGCGATCCTGCTCGCCCGCGCCGCCGCCACCCCCGAGACCGTCACCACCCCCCGCTCCCAGGCCGGCTGGCGCCGCCTGGAGCGCACCCCGGGCTTCCGCGCCCCGCACAGCTGGCAGGGCTGAGCCCCGAAGCCGAGAAGGCCCCGCACCCCTCAAGGGTGCGGGGCCTTCCGCGTGCGTGACGTCGGCGGGGTCGGGAGACGTACGCGAAGGCCCCCGTGTCGTCCGACACGGGGGCCTTCGGCGAATTCGGCCGCCGACTACCGCAGGCGGGCCATGAGCGCGTGCTCGACGAGCGTGATGAGTGCGCTCTTGGCGTCCGCGCGGTGGCGGGCGTCGGTGGTGATGATGGGGGCGTCCGGGCCGATCTGCAGGGCCTCGCGGACCTCCTCCGGCGTGTACGGCTGGTGGCCGTCGAAGCCGTTGAGCGCGATGACGAACGGCAGACCGCTGTTCTCGAAGTAGTCCACCGCGGGGAAGCAGTCCGCCAGGCGGCGCGTGTCCACGAGGACGACGGCGCCGATGGCGCCGCGGACGAGGTCGTCCCACATGAACCAGAAGCGGTCCTGTCCGGGGGTACCGAAGAGGTACAGGATCAGGTCCTGGTCGAGGGTGATGCGGCCGAAGTCCATGGCGACCGTGGTGGTCGTCTTGTCACCGGTGTGGGTGAGGTCGTCGATTCCGGCGGAGGCGCTGGTCATGACGGCTTCGGTGCGCAGGGGGTTGATCTCGGAGACCGCGCCGACGAACGTGGTCTTGCCCACGCCGAAGCCGCCCGCCACCACGATCTTCGCGGAGGTGGTGGAGCGAGCCGCTCCGCCGTTAGAGCTTGCGAAGTCCACTGAGCACCCTTTCGAGCAGTGTCACATCTGGCTGGCCGCCGGCAGACTCGTCGCCGCCGGGCTGGTGAATGGCGACAAGGCCCGCCTCCGCCAGGTCGGCGACGAGGATTCGGGCGACACCAAGAGGAATGGAGAGAAGTGCCGAGATCTCCGCGACGGATTTGATCTCCTGGCACAGGCGGCAGATGCGCTGGTGCTCGGGCAACTGCCCTTGCAGCCGCGCGGGATCGGCCGTGGTACTGACCAGCGCCTCGATGGCGAGCTGGTAGCGCGGCCGGGTACGGCCGCCGGTCATCGCGTACGGGCGCACCAGCGGGTTGTGGGCCTTCGGAGCCGGCTGCCGGGCAGCGCGCGGAGGCTGCTGCTGAGGCATCTGGGGCTGCTGAGGCTGCTGGGGCTGTCCGTACGGCTGCTGCTGGTACGGGTTGTGCTCCGGCACGGGCCGGCTGGGAGCAGAAGGAAAGTTGAAGCGGTTCTGGTCGTGCCCACCCTGCGGCTGCTGCTGCGCGCCGCCATAAGGATGACCTCCGGGTGTTGTCACGTTTCCTCCTCCGACTCCAAGAACGCAGTACTCCCTGTGGAACCGCGCCACCGCACCCTACGGTGCGATGGCGCGAAACACACTGCCTGTCTGCTAGTTGAGAAGACTTCCCTGCAGCTCCGCGCGCAGATCCGGCGTGAGAACACTGCCCGCGCGGTCCACCAGAAGGGCCATCTCGTAGCCCACGAGGCCGATGTCGCACTCGGGGTGCGCCAGCACTGCGAGGGAGGATCCGTCGGAGACGGACATGAGGAAGAGGAATCCCCGGTCCATCTCGACCACGGTCTGGTTGACGGCGCCGCCCTCGAAGATGCGGGAGGCTCCGGCGGTCAGCGAGGTCAGACCGGAGGCCACGGCCGCCAGCTGATCGGCGCGGTCGCGCGGGAATCCGTCGGACATCGCCAGCAGAAGGCCGTCGGCGGAGACCACCACCGTGTGGGACACCCCTGGGGTGTTGTCCACGAAGTTGGTGATCAACCAGTTCAGGTTCTGCGCCGCCTGGCTCATCGCGCTCACACTAACGCTCCTGGTCATAGCTGTTACTTGACTGCTCGGAACCCGCGTTGCGTCCCTGCTGGACACCCCGCCGCAGGTTGCTCAACCTGCCACGGACGTCCTCCGGGGCACGGGAGACCTGGGGGCCTCCCTGCGGGGTCGTCTCCGCCGCGCCCTCGACCAGGTTGGCCTTGGGCACCCGCCGAGGAAGACCGGACGGGGTGACCCCGCCCGCCTTCGGCTCACGGAGTTTGGCCGCCTGCTGCCAGCGCTCGTCGTTGCCCGAGCGCCAGGCGCTGCTGCCTTCCGTGCTTTCCGGCTCCCGCTCCGCCGCGGCGGGCTGCTGCTGACGCGGCGGCCGCTGCTCGAAGAGGGATCCGGTGGACTCCGCTTCCTGCTGTGCCGGCTGCCACTGCTGCTGGCTGCCACGACGCGGCAGACCCGCTCCGGTCATCACGTGACCGGTGTCCGCAGCGGCGCCCGGACGGTCGAAGCCTACGCGCTCCGGGGCCTGTTCGGGTACGGCAGGGGATTCCGATTCGGTCCCGTAGTCCTGCTCGTACGCCGGCTGGTAAGAGTTCCGCTCCGGCCACTCAGCCTGCTGCGACCGGGAGTCGTAGCCGCCGTCGTAGGCCTGCTCGGCCTGCTGCCGGTCCTGGTAGCCGGCTTCCGCATAGCCGTAGTCCTGCTGCGGGTACGCCTCGTAGCCCTGCTGCGGCTGCGGAGCCTCGTAGGGGGACTCGTAGCCCTGCTCGGGCTGCTGCTCGTAGCCCTGGTACGGCTGGTACCCGTGTTCAGGCTGAGGTTCCGGATAGCCCTGCTGCTCCTGCGGGTAGCCACCCTGGGCCTGGGCCTCCAGCGCGGCACGGCGCTCCTCGCGGACGAGGGACCGCCCGACCGGGTCGAGGTCGCGGCCGTCGGAGCCCTGCTGGTCGTAGCGCGAGTCGTCGAAGCCGAGCTCGGCGGCCGTGCGCAGCGGGGCGGCCTGCTGGGCCTGCTGCTGCGGGATCATCGAGGAGACCGTGAAGTCGTCCTCGGGTATGCCCTCGCCACCGCCACCGTGGGTGATGGCGTCCGGGAGCATGATCAGCGAGGTGGTACCGGCAGCCTCGCCCGAGGGGCGCAGCTGGACGCGGATGCTGTGGCGGTCCGCCAGCCGGCCGACCACGAACAGACCCATGCGCTGCGAGATCGCGGCGTCCACGGTCGGCGGGTTGGCGAGCTTGTGGTTGATGTCCGCGAAGTCCTCGGCGGTGAGGCCGATGCCCTTGTCGTGGATCTCGACCATCACGCGGCCGTCCGGCAGACGGGTCGCGGTGACGCGGACCTTGGTCTGCGGGGAGGAGAACGTGGTGGCGTTCTCCAGCAGCTCGGCGAGCAGGTGCACGAGGTCGGTCACGGCCTGGCCGTGGATCTCCGCGTCGGAGACGCCGGAGAGCTCGATGCGCTCGTACTGCTCCACCTCGGAGGAGGCGGCGCGCAGGACGTCGACGAGGGGGACCGGCTGGTCCCAGCGGCGGCCCGGCTCCTCACCCGCGAGGATGAGGAGGTTCTCGCCGTTGCGGCGCATACGGGTGGCCAGGTGGTCCAGGCGGAACAGGTTCTCCAGCTGGTCCGGGTCGGCCTCGTTGTTCTCCAGGTCGGTGATGAGGGTCAGCTGGCCCTCGATCAGCGACTGGTTGCGCATGGAGAGGTTCGTGAAGATCGCGTTGACGTTCCCTCGCAGGAGCGCCTGCTCGGCGGCGAGCCGGACCGCTTCCCGGTGGACCTGGTCGAAGGCGCGGGCGACCTCGCCGATCTCGTCCTGGGAGTCGATCGGGATCGGGTGGACGCGGGTGTCCACCTTGCCCGGGTCGGTGCGCGAGAGCTGGTCGACGAGCATCGGCAGGCGCTGCTCGGCGATGTCGAAGGCGGAGGTGCGCAGGCGGCGCATCGCGCGGCCCATCTGGCGGGCCATCAGGCCGGCCAGGATGAAGGCGACGGACAGGGCCACGACCACGATGGCGCCGTTGGTGATGGCGTCGGTGCGGGCGTCGTCGGAGACCGCGACGGCGTCCTTGACGGCCTTGTCGAGGAGTTCCTTCTCGACCTCGTCGTAGCCGTCGAACTTCGCGGTGGCGGCGGCCTGCCAGGCCATGGGCGTGGTGCCGCCGTCGATCAGCTGCTTCTTGGTCTGGCCGCCGGCGATCGCGTCGGTCATGCCGACGAGCGGGGACTGGTTGGGCCCCCCGGTGGGCGGGGTCTTGAAGACGGTGCCGGACTGCTCCGCCTGCTGCTTGGCAGCGGCGAGCTTGGCGGCGCCCTCCTCGGACTTCTTGCCCATGACCTGCTTGAGGCGGTTGACGTCCTCCTCGGTGCCCGCCGCGACGTACTCGCCGATGGCGATCTCTTCGAGGTAGGCGTACGAGGAGAAGGCGACGAGCTGGCTCTTGCGGACGTTCTCGTCCGCGCTCGGGCGGACCAGCAGGTGGGTGCCGACGGAGCGCTGCAGCGAGTTCGCCGCCTTGGCCAGCTGGATCGCGTAGACCATGCGGCCGTACGAGGTCACGTTGCCGGTGCCGAGGCCGAGCTCGTTCGCGAACTGCATGAGGTAGTGCTGGACCAGCACATAGCCCTCTTCGGTCGGGATCGGGCCCGGCTCCTTGGGGAGGTTCTTCTTCGCGGTCTCGGCCGTGGCGACGTACGCGGTGCTGCGGACGATCTGGAGCTTGGGCTCCTCCGCGCGGAAGAGCTCCAGGCGCCGTTCCAGGCCCTGGTTCTTCGGCATGTCCTTGACGGCCTGGTCGAACTTGACCTTGGCCGCGTCGGTCACGTCTCGCGTCTTGGTGACGACGTTGCTCGTGGTGTTGCCGGTCAGCAGCGGCTCGGCGGTGAGGTCACGCTCGTTGAGCAGCGCCTGGCTGTATTCCGAGGCGGCCTGGACGACCCTGGCTATCTTCTCGGCGTCCTTGGCCTCGTTCCAGGTGTCGACGGAGCCCTTCACCTGGAAACCGCCCATGACCAGCCCGACGAGGGCGGGCACGAGCAGGATGGCGTTCAGACGGGTCGGCACGCGCCAGTTGCGGGGGGAGAACCTGGAGGTGCTCCCGCTGCTCACGGGCGGGGCCACGGGCACGTCGACCGACGACGCGGCCGCTCGCGGTGGCGGGGTGAAGTTGCCGCGCGCGGGTTCATCCGCGGGGCTTGCGTTGCTTCGCCTCACTCGACCAACAACCTCTCGGCGGTACTACTAGCTAGTTCGTTGAATTCCAGCACGGTTAACGGCCGTGTTCCAAACAGTTGAAATCGGCCGTTCCCTGAGCCTTATGCCCCGCATAAATCGGACATAAAGAGCTTCCTGCGGCAAAAATAGGGGGAGTTGTGCGCGTAGCGGCACCAACCGAACGCGCCCTGTCGCCAACTGGCGCCAATTCTCTGTCGAAACGTTATGAACCGAAGGGGCGGGCCGTGTCGTAGGACACAGCCCGCCCCTTCGGCGGCAGCTGAAACCGTGTTACTTGAGTCGCGCCATGAGCGCGTGCTCGACGAGCGTGATGAGTGCGCTCTTGGCGTCCGCGCGGTGGCGGGCGTCGGTGGTGATGATGGGGGCGTCCGGGCCGATCTGCAGGGCCTCGCGGACCTCCTCCGGCGTGTACGGCTGGTGCCCCTCGAAACCGTTGAGCGCCACGACGAACGGCAGACCGCTGTTCTCGAAGTAGTCCACGGCCGGGAAGCAGTCGGCGAGCCGACGGGTGTCGACCAGCACGATCGCGCCGATGGCGCCGCGGACGAGGTCGTCCCACATGAACCAGAAGCGGTCCTGTCCGGGGGTACCGAAGAGGTACAGGATCAGGTCCTGGTCGAGGGTGATGCGGCCGAAGTCCATGGCGACCGTGGTGGTCGTCTTGTCACCGGTGTGGGTGAGGTCGTCGATTCCGGCGGAGGCGCTGGTCATGACGGCTTCGGTGCGCAGGGGGTTGATCTCGGAGACCGCGCCGACGAACGTGGTCTTGCCCACGCCGAAGCCGCCCGCCACCACGATCTTCGCGGAGGTGGTGGAGCGAGTCGCCCCTCCGTTAGAGCTTGCGAAGTCCACTGAGCACCCTTTCGAGCAGTGTCACGTCCGGCGTGCCGCCGGCCTCTCCATTGCCCGGCTGGTGGATGGCCACCATTCCGGCCTCCGCCAGGTCGGCGACGAGGATCCGGGCGACACCGAGCGGCATCGACAGCAGTGCGGAGACTTCAGCGACCGACTTGACCTCGCGGCACAGGGTGCAGATGCGCTGGTGCTCCGGGAGCAGGCCGGACAGGTGCATCGGATCGGCCGTGGTGCTGACCAGGGCCTCGATGGCGAGCTGGTAGCGCGGCCGGGTCCGGCCGCCGGTCATCGCGTACGGACGCACCAGCGGCTGTTCGCCTTCCGAGTACGAATCTCCGTACGCATCGGGGTAGGCGGGGGGCGGGGTCATTGATCCTCCGGGCTGGACAGCAGTGGTCAGCGTGCCGTCTGACGGGGCGGCCGGTGGGGGGAACGGTATGACGGCCTGGCGGGGGTACTGGGATCCGGGGCGGGGGACCCGGTCTCCCGGCCGGAAGTACCGGCCGGCCGGGAGATGGACAGTCAGATGAGCAGGCTTCCCTGAAGCTCCGCGCGCAGGTCCGGGGTGAGGACACTGCCGGCGCGGTCCACGAGGAGGGCCATCTCGTAGCCCACGAGGCCGATGTCGCACTCGGGGTGCGCGAGTACGGCCAGCGAGGATCCGTCGGAGACGGACATGAGGAAGAGGAATCCCCGGTCCATCTCGACCACGGTCTGGTTGACGGCGCCGCCCTCGAAGATACGGGAGGCTCCGGCGGTCAGCGAGGTCAGACCGGAGGCCACGGCCGCCAGCTGATCGGCGCGGTCGCGGGGGAAACCTTCGGACATCGCCAGAAGAAGTCCGTCGGCGGAGACCACCACCGTGTGGGACACCCCGGGGGTGTTGTCCACGAAGTTGGTGATCAACCAGTTCAGGTTCTGTGCCGCCTGGCTCATCGAACTCAACTAACGCTCCTGCTGATAAGTGGGGTCGATGTGGTAACTGCCGGTCGCCGGACCGCTGTTGCCGGCCTGGCGACCCTGCTGAATACCCCGTCGGAGGTTGGTCAGACGGCCACGGACGTCGTCGGGGGCCCGCGAGACCTGCGGACCGGGCTGCGCGTCCGCCTGCTGCTGCGCGGTGCCGGCCACGAGGTTCGCCCGGGGGACCCGGCGGGGCAGCCCCGAGGTGGTGATGCCGCCGGCGGCGGGCTGGCGCACGCGCTCGGCCTGACGCATCAGCTCGTCGTTCGGCGAGGACCGCCAGCTGACGGTCGGCGTGCTGCCGGTCGTCGCCGCGGCGGGCTCCGCGTGGTCCTGGCCGCGCTGCGGCAGCTGCTGCTGCGGTGCCGGGGCGGACTGCTGCGGCTGCTGAGGAACGGCGGGTGCCTGCGGAGCGGGCTGCTGCCCTTCCTCGCGGAACCAGTTCGACTCCAGCGTGTCGAAGATCGGGCTGCGGCCCTCGCCCCGGTTCGGCGCCGGCGGCAGGGCCTCGGGCTGCGGCGCCTGCGGAAGGCGCGGAGCCTGCGGCTGCTGCTGCGGGGCCTGCTGCGGACGGTCGAACCCGCCGACACCGGGGCCGCCGGGGCGCTGGGGCTGGAAACCGCCCGGGCGCTCGAACTGGCCGGTGGTCGACTGGTCCTGGAAGCCCCGTACGTCCGGACGCTCGAACTGTCCGGTCGTGCTGTTGCCGACGTTCCCCTGGGGGAGCGGGGCGTTGAAGTCCGGGCGGGCGAACTCGGCCGTGGAGCCGGGGCCCGAGAGCTCGTCGTGGCCGCGGGCCTGGTCGGCACCCCAGCTGGTGGCCTGCGGGGCGGGCAGCTCCGCACGGGGAGCGCCGCCGCGCGGCGGCAGCTGCGGTCGCGGGCCGTTCGGAGCCGGCGACGCGGGGGCGGCCGGCTGCTGGTACGACTGCGGCTGCTGCTGGGGCTGCTGGGGCTGCGGGGCCTGCGGCTGCTGCTGCGGGCGCTCGAAGCCGTTGCCCTGCGGGAATCCCGAGGGGCCGGCCGTCGGGCGGGGCTGCGGGCCACCGGACAGCCCGGCACCCGCGAAGCCCGCGGCGCCGGCACCCGCGCCGGCCGTACCGCGGCCCGGCAGCGGAGCACCGCCGCCGAAGGCGCCCTGTCCCTGTCCCTGGCCGGTCGGGCCGGTCGGCGCACCGCCGCCGAAGCCGCCCTGGCCGCCCTGCTGCGGGCGGGCACCGGGGCCGGCGGGCTGCTGTGGGCGACCACCCTGCGGGCCCTGCGGCCCGGCAGCGCCGTCACGACCCGGCAGCGCGGCACGCTGACCGCCCGCGCCGACCTGGCCGCGCTGCGGGCCCGCGCCCACGGGCGGACGTGCGCCCGCACCGGGAACGGAAGCCTGCGCGGCAGCGCCGGGGCCACCGGCCGAAGCCTGACCACCCGGAGCCTGACCGCCCGGACCACCCGGCTTCTTGCCGCCCTGGGCGACGTCCACCGGGAGCATGACGAGGGCCGTCGTACCGCCCGAGTCGGAGGGGCGCAGCTGGATGCGGATGCCGTGTCGCAGGGACAGGCGGCCGACCACGAACAGGCCCATGCGGCGGGAGACGGAGACGTCCACGGTCGGCGGCGCCGCGAGGCGCTCGTTGATCGCGGCGAGGTCCTCCGGGGAGAGGCCGATGCCGGTGTCGTGGATCTCGACGAGCACGCGGCCGTCGGGAAGCGCGTGACCGGTGACCCGGACCTTGGTCTGCGGGGAGGAGAACGACGTGGCGTTCTCCAGCAGCTCGGCGAGGAGGTGCACGAGGTCGTTGACGACGCGGCCGGCGACATCGGTGCCCGGCACCGAGGCCAGTTCGATGCGCTCGTACTGCTCCACCTCGGACGCGGCGGCACGGAGCACGTCGACGAGCGGGACGGGGCGGGTCCACCGGCGACCCGGCTCCTCGCCCGCGAGGACGAGGAGGTTTTCGCCGTTACGGCGCATGCGGGTCGCGAGGTGGTCGAGCTTGAAGAGCGAGGACAGCTGGTCCGGGTCGGCCTCGCGCGACTCCAGCTCGGAGATGAGCGAGAGCTGACGCTGGATGAGGCCCTGCGAACGGCGCGAGAGGTTGGTGAACATCGCGTTGACGTTGCCTCGCAGGAGGGCCTGCTCGGCGGCGAGGCGGACGGCCTCGCGGTGCACGTCGTCGAAGGCCGCGGCCACCTGGCCGATCTCGTCGCGGGTGTGCACACCGACCGACTCCACGGACGTGTCGACGTCCTGCGGGTCGGACTCGGAGAGCTGCTTGACGAGCTCCGGCAGGCGGTCCTGGGCGACGCGGGTGGCGGTGTCCTGGAGGCGGCGCAGCGAGCGGATCATCGAGCGGGCCATGACGAAGGCGCCGACGAGGGAGACACCGAGCACGAGGAGGATCAGGGCACCGTTGATGATGGCATCCTGCTGCGACTCCTGCTTGAGCTCGCGGGCCTTCTGCTCCATGTCCTCGAGCAGGCTGAGCTCGATCTGCTTCATGGCGGTGAGCTTGGTGGCGTCGGCGTCGTACCAGTCCAGCCAGGACCGGTTCTTCTCCCGAGCGAAGGCTTCCGGGTTGGAGAGCACGCGGCGCGCGTAGTGGTCGGCGCTGGCGATCTCGGAGTTGCCGTCGCCGAGGCCGGCGAGGAGCTCCTCGGAGCGGCCCTGGTAGACGAGCTCGAAGGTCTTCTTCGCCTGCGTCTCACCGCGCTGCGCGGAGAGCGCGTACAGACGGTCGTTCTCCTTCAGCTCGCCCTGCCGGTCCGAGGTTTCGGGGAGCGAGGCGGCGATGATCGCGCGCTGGATGGAGGCGTACTCCTTGGCGGACGAGAAGGCCGCCAGGGCGCGCGTGCGCTTGATCATCTCCGGGTTGGAGGTGGCCTGCGCCATGTCCTGGGAGAGCGAGAGCAGCGAGACGATCAGCGCGTTGTACTCGGTGACGGTCTGCTGGGCACCGTTGGCATACGCGTGCTTGCGGATGTCGTCGATGTTGGCGATCTGACGACCGATCTGCAGGATGTTGTTGCGGATCGACTTGAGGGTGTCGTCCTTGCCCTCGACGTCGTCGACCTTGTCCGTCGCGGCGGCGAAGGCCTTCGCCGCGTTGTCGGTCTCCTGGCGCTTGCCGTCGACCGTGCTGTTGCTCCGGCCCTTGGTGAGGGAGAGCGGACCCGCCGAGCTGTCCCGCTCCTCCTGGAGCATGGCGGCCAGGTGGGTGGCCTGCCGGGTCATCGTCGTCAGCAGCTGCATGTGCTCGAGCTGCGCGATGTCGTTGAGCGAGTCGTTGATACGGAAGCCACCGAGCGTGGTGGCGGCGACGACGGGCAGGGTCAGCAGCGACACCAGTCGCGTGCTGATTCGCCAGTTCTGCATGGCGAGACGGGAACCGGGCCCACTGGGGGCCTTCGGTATCGCCGTGTCCTGCTGCTCGGTCTGACCGGCCTTGGCGAGCTTCCCGCGGCCCTTCGCCTTCACCGTGGCGGAGGCGTCGTGGCCCGCGCCTTCGACAGCCGGCCCGCGGTTCTGGGCGTGCTGGGGCGAGGTGCCACGGTCGGTCCCGCGCGGCTCCTGCTCGGCCGCGGCATCCCCACGGCCCTGGCGGGCCTGGGGAGACCCCTTGCCATCCCTCTTGAATCGTCCCTGCACTAGCGTCGCAACCTCTGGACCAGGCGTTCCACCGGGCGACCGGTGGAACGGTGTCGAGTCGTGGGGCACTAACGGCCCCATGGTGGTCGTCGGTGACCGGCGCGTCTCCCTCTCGTTGCCACCGCGCTCGGCGCTAGTCGCGCCACCTGCGCGCCGGTTGATTCCCGCGGCGGTCCCGCGAATTCCAGCACAGTGCAGGATCTCCAACAAGGTGCGCGTGTCGGCCCGGAGAGTCGGTGACGGCTTGTGACAGACGGGCTACGCGATGTGGTGCGCCTTTCGGTGCAAACCGGACTTACATCGCCCAAATGCGGGGGTTGGCAAGGTGTCCCAGTCGAGATGATCAGGAGCGGAATGGAGCATTCAGTGGCGCAATGTCCGTTTCTTCGGGTCAAATTGACTGCCTGTTATGCCCGTATTGCCAGGTCGCTGGTGAGCAAACTCACATAGCTGTGGCCATTACTTACCGGTTCGGTGAGGGATTTAGATGTTTAGCCTTGCCCTTTACAGGGTTGACGGCCGCGTCAACCGCCGCTCACGGACAGCCGAGGCCTGAAACCCCCATGAAGACGACGACGATGTTCCGCAACATAGCCAACCCCCGCCGCACCACCCTGGCGCACCTGGCGGACGCCGAGGAGCTGCAGGCGGCACCGGCCACCCCGGAGCACGCCGTCGAGCTGCCGACCCAGACCGCCAACCCGCGCCGCACGATCCTGATGGACGCGCCGGTCGTCACCCCGGCGCAGTAGCAGCCGCGCAAAGCAGCGCGAAGCGCCGGTGCCCGCCGCGTTAGCCTGGAGTCCGCAGACTCCAGCCAGCGGAAATACAGAGGGGCAGACGCAACACGTGCGCATCGCCAGGTTCTCGATCGACGGCAATGTCGCCTTCGGCGTGGTCGAGGGCGATGCCGCCCTCGCGGCGTCCGAGGGGGAGCTCGTCCTCGACATCATCAAGGGCATCCCGTTCGCGGACTTCGAGCTCTCCGGCACCAAGGTCCCGCTGAGCAAGGTCCGACTGCTGCCACCCGTACTCCCGAACAAGGTCGTGGCCATCGGCCGCAACTACGCGGAGCACGCGGCGGAGCTCGGGAACGAGGTCCCGGACGCCCCCATCACCTTCTTCAAGCCCTCCACCTCGGTGGTCGGCCCGGGCGACCCGATCGCGTACCCCTCCTTCTCCCAGGACCTCCACCACGAGGCGGAGCTCGCCGTGGTCATCGGCCGCATGTGCCGCGAGGTCCCGCGCGAGCGCGTCAAGGACGTCATCCTCGGCTACACCTGCGCCAACGACGTCACCGCGCGCGACGTCCAGCAGCGCGAGAAGCAGTGGGCGCGGGCCAAGGGCTTCGACAGCTCCTGCCCCCTCGGCCCCTGGATCGAGACCGACCTGGACCCGAGCGACCTGACCATCCAGTGCACCGTCAACGGCGAACAACGCCAGCTCGGCCGCACCAGCGACATGGTCCGCTCCATCGAGGACCTGATCGTGCACATCACCGAGGCCATGACGCTGCTCCCGGGCGACGTCATCCTCACGGGGACCCCGGCCGGAGTCGGCCCCCTCAACGTCGGCGACGAGGTCGCCGTCACCATCGAAGGCATCGGCACTCTCACCAACAAGGTGATCAAGCGTGGCTAACGCGAACGTCCGCGTACGTTTCTGTCCGTCCCCGACCGGCAACCCCCACGTGGGCCTGGTCCGCACCGCCCTCTTCAACTGGGCGTTCGCCCGCCACCACGGCGGTACGTTCGTCTTCCGCATCGAGGACACCGACGCGGCGCGCGACTCCGAGGAGTCGTACGACCAGCTGCTCGACTCGCTGCGCTGGCTCGGCTTCACCTGGGACGAGGGCCCCGAGGTGGGCGGCCCGCACGCCCCGTACCGCCAGTCCGAGCGCATGGACATCTACAAGGATGTCGCGCGGAAGCTCCTGGACGGCGGCTACGCCTACAAGTGCTACTGCACCACCGAGGAGCTCGACGCGCGCCGTGCGGCCGCCCGCGCCGCCGGCAAGCCCTCCGGCTACGACGGCCACTGCCGCGAGCTGACCACCGTGCAGCTCGAGGCGTACGAGGGCGAGCACCGCGCCTCCATCGTCCGCTTCCGGATGCCCGACGAGCCGATCACCTTCACGGACCTCGTCCGCGGCGAGCTCACCTTCACCCCGGACAACGTGCCCGACTTCGGCATCCTCCGGGCCAACGGCGCCCCGCTGTACACGCTGGTCAACCCGGTCGACGACGCGCTGATGGAGATCACGCACGTGCTCCGCGGCGAGGACCTCCTCTCCTCGACCCCGCGCCAGATCGCCCTGTACAAGGCACTCATCGAGCTGGGCGTCGCCAAGACCACCCCCGCCTTCGGCCACCTGCCGTACGTGATGGGCGAGGGCAACAAGAAGCTCTCCAAGCGCGACCCCGAGGCCTCGCTCAACCTGTACCGCGAGCGCGGCTTCCTCCCCGAGGGCCTGCTGAACTACCTCTCGCTGCTCGGCTGGTCCTTCTCCAAGGACCAGGACGTCTTCTCGATCGAGGAGATGGTGTCGAAGTTCGACATCGACGGCGTCAACGCCAACCCGGCGCGCTTCGACCTCAAGAAGGCCGAGTCGATCAACGGCGACCACATCCGCCTGCTCGACCCGAAGGCCTTCGCGGACCGCTGTGCCCCGTGGCTCCAGGCCCCGCACGCCAATTGGGCGCCCGAGGACTTCGACGCCGAGGCGTGGGACCGCATCGCGCCGTACGCCCAGACGCGCGTGACCGTCCTGTCGGAGATCACCGCCAACGTCGACTTCCTGTTCCTGAAGGAGCCGGTCGAGGACCAGGCTTCGTGGGACAAGGCGATGAAGGGCGAGCCGGCGGCCCTGCTGACCACGGCGCGCGAGAACCTCGCCGGCGCCGACTGGTCGGACCCGGAGTCCCTCAAGCAGGCCGTCCTCACCGCAGGCGAGGCCCACGGCCTCAAGCTCGGCAAGGCCCAGGCCCCGGTCCGCGTGGCCGTCACCGGCCGCACGATCGGCCTGCCGCTCTTCGAGTCACTGGAGATCCTGGGCAAGGACCGCTCCCTGGCCCGCATCGACGCGGCCCTGGCGAAGCTCGCCGCGTAGCGTTCACGTCCCGCAGGGGGCGGCGGCCGGATCCCCGGCCGCCGCCCCCTGCGGCGTTTCCCGACGGAGTTCCTCGTCGTGCCCACCGGGGACGGGCTGGCCGAGTAGCCTCGGCGGTATGCCGATCCGCGCCGTGCTGTGGGACATCGACGACACCCTGTTCGACTACACGGGGGCCGACGCCGTCGGGCTCTCGCGGCACCTGGAGGCCGAGGGCATCGCCGCGCGGTACGGGACCCCCACCGAGGCGCTCGCGCTGTGGCGCCGGATCACCGACCGGCACTGGGAGCGTTTCGCGGCCGGTGAGGGGAGCTTCCAGGGGCAGCGTCGGGACCGGGTGCGGGAGTTCCTGGAACAGCCCGCGATGACCGACGGCCAGGCCGACGCCTGGTTCGACCAGTACGTCGCGCACTACAAGGCCGAGTGGAAGGTCTTCCCCGACGTCGTGCCCGCACTCGACGCCCTCGCGGTCGACTACCGGCACGGGGTGCTCTCCAACTCCTCCCTCGTCAACCAGGACCCGAAGCTGCGCGACCTCGGGCTGCGCGACCGCTTCGAAGTGCTGGTCTGCGCCGTCGAGCTCGGGGTGAGCAAGCCCGAGGCGGGGGCCTTCCTCGCCGCGTGCGAGGCGCTGGCCCTGCCGCCGGGCGAAGTGGCGTACGTGGGGGACCAGCCCGAGATCGACGCGCGCGGGGCCCGTGACGCCGGCCTGCTGGCCTTCTGGCTCGACCGGCGGGGCGGCCGGGGGCCGGGTCCCGATGGGGCGCACCGGATCGAGGGCCTTGACCAGCTGCCGGAGCTGCTGGCCGCAGATACCCGTTTTGGAGCACGGTCAGGCATCCGGTAATGTTCTTTCTGCGCCGCCGGAGCGGGCCGAAAGGCCGGACGGGGGCGCCACTCGAAAGAAAATCCCCCCAGGGGCTTGACTTTCGGTGGGGTATAGTGTAATTGGCAACACGAGGGTTTCTGGTTCCCTTATTCTAGGTTCGAGTCCTGGTACCCCAGCGCAGTGCAGTAGTAACGCAGTGCTTTGCCCCCGTTGTGTAGCGGCCTAGCACGCCGCCCTCTCAAGGCGGTAGCGCCGGTTCGAATCCGGTCGGGGGTACAGATCCTTCCCGCGAGATCTCCAGGGTCGCACCCGGATGTTTTGATGCAGGATCGCTAGGGCCCCCGTTGTGTAGCGGCCTAGCACGCCGCCCTCTCAAGGCGGTAGCGCCGGTTCGAATCCGGTCGGGGGTACTGTGGTCTGGTCTAGACCACCCTTGGGCTATGGTGTAATTGGCAACACGAAGGTTTCTGGTTCCTTTGTTCTAGGTTCGAGTCCTGGTAGCCCAGCGCAGTACCTGCAAGCCCCCGTTGTGTAGCGGCCTAGCACGCCGCCCTCTCAAGGCGGTAGCGCCGGTTCGAATCCGGTCGGGGGTACGCACAGAAGAGGCCCTCCGCGTTCATCGCGGAGGGCCTCTTCGTTGTACCCGTACACCTCACAAGTGCGGGCCCGGAGGCGCGTGTTCGGACGTGTGCGGCGTCGTACGCGCCTCCGGGCCCGGCGGTGAACGGGTGGAGGTGGTGCATGGTGCCGGCTCAGCCGGAGCGGCGCAGGGCCTCCGTGAGTCGGGCGGCCGCGTCGATGACGGCCTGGGCGTGCATCCGGCCCGGGTGGCGGGTCAGGCGCTCGATCGGCCCGGAGACCGACACGGAGGCCACCACACGGTTCGACGGCCCGCGCACGGGCGCCGAGACGGAGGCCACGCCGGGCTCCCGCTCGCCGATCGACTGCGCCCAGCCGCGGCGCCGTACGCCCGAGAGCGCCGTCGCCGTGAAGCGCGCGCCCTGCAGGCCGCGGTGGAGCCGCTCGGGCTCCTCCCAGGCCATCAGGATCTGCGCGGCCGAGCCGGCCTTCATCGGGAGCGTGGAGCCCACCGGGACGGTGTCCCGCAGGCCCGACAGCCGCTCGGCGGCCGCCACGCAGATGCGCATGTCTCCCTGACGGCGGTAGAGCTGCGCGCTCTCGCCCGTCACGTCGCGCAGGTGGGTCAGTACCGGTCCCGCCGTGGCCAGCAGACGGTCCTCGCCGGCCGCGGCGGCGAGCTCCGCCAGCCGCGGACCGAGGATGAACCGGCCCTGCATGTCCCTCGCCACCATCCGGTGGTGTTCCAGTGCCACGGCCAGCCGGTGTGCCGTGGGTCGTGCGAGCCCTGTCGCCGCGACCAGCCCGGCGAGGGTGGCCGGACCGGACTCCAGTGCGCTCAATACCAGAGCTGCCTTGTCGAGAACGCCGACGCCGCTAGAGTTGTCCATGAAACGATATTCGCGTCTCACACTGTGAAACGCAAGTTCAATTTTTCCAAGAACAAGCGAGTCTGTATGTGCGGGTCCACGAACCACTGGGTCCGAGCCGTCGTCCGAGACGTGGGGTACCGGGCGATCAGGCGCAACAGATCTCTATGAAGCGCCGGCACAACCGGCCGGCCGGAGGGAAAGCGATGGGTAGGACACTCGCGGAGAAGGTCTGGGACGACCATGTCGTCCGGCGCGCCGAAGGCGAGCCCGACCTCCTCTTCATTGATCTGCACCTGCTGCACGAGGTGACCAGCCCGCAGGCCTTCGAGGGTCTGCGTCAGGCCGGCCGCAAGGTCCGACGCCTCGACCTCACCATCGCGACCGAGGACCACAACACCCCCACGCTCGACATCGACAAGCCGATCGCGGACCCGGTCTCCCGGGCCCAGCTGGAGACGCTGCGCAGGAACTGCGCAGAGTTCGGCGTACGGCTGCACTCGCTGGGCGATGTCGAGCAGGGCGTCGTACACGTCGTGGGACCGCAGCTGGGTCTGACCCAGCCCGGCACCACCGTGGTCTGCGGTGACTCGCACACCTCCACCCACGGCGCGTTCGGTGCGCTGGCCTTCGGCATCGGCACCAGCCAGGTCGAGCACGTGCTGGCCACCCAGACTCTGCCGCTGGCCCGCCCGAAGACGATGGCGATCACCGTCACCGGCGAGCTGGCCGAGGGCGTCACCGCCAAGGACCTGATCCTGGCGATCATCGCCAAGATCGGCACCGGTGGTGGCCAGGGCTACATCCTGGAGTACCGCGGCGAGGCCATCGAGAAGCTGTCGATGGAAGCCCGCATGACCATCTGCAACATGTCGATCGAGGCCGGTGCCCGCGCGGGCATGATCGCCCCCGACCAGACCACCTTCGACTACCTCGAAGGCCGCGACCACGCCCCGACGGGCAAGGACTGGGACGCTGCCGTCGAGTACTGGCGGACCCTGCGCACCGACGACGACGCGGTCTTCGACGCGGAGGTCGTCATCGACGGCGCCGCGCTGTCCCCGTTCGTCACCTGGGGCACCAACCCGGGCCAGGGCGCGCCGCTGTCGGCCAACGTCCCCGACCCGGCTTCGTACGAGGACGCTTCGGAGCGCCTGGCCGCCGAAAAGGCCCTGGAGTACATGGGGTTGACCGCCGGGCAGCCGCTGCGCGACATCAAGGTCGACACCGTCTTCGTAGGTTCCTGCACCAATGGCCGCATCGAGGACCTGCGTGCCGTCGCGGGGATCATCGAGGGTCGCAAAGTCGCCGACGGCGTACGGATGCTGGTCGTTCCGGGCTCGGTCCGGGTCGCCCTGCAGGCCGTGGAAGAGGGCCTGGACAAGGTCTTCAAGGAGGCCGGCGCCGAATGGCGGCACGCGGGCTGCTCGATGTGTCTGGGCATGAACCCCGACCAACTGGCGCCCGGTGAGCGCTCCGCGTCCACCTCCAACCGCAACTTCGAGGGCCGGCAGGGCAAGGGCGGGCGCACCCACCTGGTCTCCCCGCAGGTGGCCGCCGCCACCGCGGTGCTGGGCCACCTGGCCTCGCCCGCCGACCTGTCCGACGCCAACGCGACCGCCGGAGTCTGAACCATGGAAGCCTTCACCACCCACACCGGCCGGGCCGTCCCGCTGCGTCGCAGCAACGTCGACACCGACCAGATCATCCCGGCCCACTGGCTGAAGAAGATCACCCGCGACGGGTTCGAGGACGGGCTCTTCGAGGCCTGGCGCAAGGACCCGGAGTTCGTCACGAACCGCCCGGAGCGCGCGGGCGCCACCGTGCTGGTCGCCGGCCCCGACTTCGGTACGGGTTCCTCGCGCGAGCACGCCGTCTGGGCCCTGCAGAACTTCGGCTTCAAGACGGTCATCTCCTCCCGCTTCGCCGACATCTTCCGCGGGAACTCGCTGAAGAACGGCCTGCTGACCGTCGTCCTGCCCCAGGAGACCGTCGAGCAGCTGTGGAAGCTGACCGAGGCCGATCCCACCGCCGAGATCACGGTCGACCTGGTCGACCGCCAGGTTCGAGCCGAAGGCGTCGTAGCGGAGTTCGAGCTCGACGACAACGCCCGCTGGCGACTGCTGGAGGGGCTGGACGACATCTCCCTCACCCTTCAGAACGAAGCGGACATCGCCACGTACGAAAGTGCGCGTCCGACCTTCAAGCCGCGCACGATTCAGGCCTGATTCCTGCCTGATCAGCGCTTATTCACCTGCGGGTGATCACATCGACAACACTGTGCCCCCCACCGGATGGTGGGGGGCACAGCTGTGTGTTGAGGCCCCGTGAGGCGACAACTCGCCCCAGATGGCACAATCTGTGCATGGAACGCGACAGTCAACTTGAGCTCTACGAACTCGTCGCGGACCGTTTGAAAGAAGCACACACACGGGTGCGCTCACTGCAAGTCCCGGAGGGCGTAAGGATGGCGCTGTCCCGGAAGCTGTTGGTCGTCACGGCCGTGGCGAAGCACGATCTCGCCGATGCGGCAAGGCGCCTGGACAGGTTGATGAAGGACCTCGACGAGGGTCGATTCCCTGAAGGCGACTGATGCGAAGGAACTCCGTAACCGCCTCCGGCGTTGCGGCACTAGGGTGATTAGCCCGTTTCGTGTTTGATTTGCGGTATATATCCGCCTAACGTGCGAAATAAGCTTGAACACATTCGT
Organism: Streptomyces sp. NPDC059874; assembly: GCF_042731135.1. Taxonomy (NCBI): domain Bacteria; kingdom Bacillati; phylum Actinomycetota; class Actinomycetes; order Kitasatosporales; family Streptomycetaceae; genus Streptomyces; species Streptomyces sp. NPDC059874. Next base: position 4,805 of record NZ_JBHWJY010000093.1, on the reverse strand, counting down.
TCTGGCGAAGTCTCCGAAGGGGAAGACGTGAACAAGGCGCAGCTCGTAGAAGCGATTGCCGACAAGCTGGGCGGCCGTCAGCAGGCCGCGGACGCTGTCGACGCGGTACTGGACGCGATCGTCCGCGCTACCGTCGCGGGCGACCGGGTCTCGGTCACGGGCTTCGGCTCGTTCGAGAAAGTCGACCGACCGGCCCGTTACGCCCGCAACCCGCAGACGGGGGAGCGCGTCCGGGTCAAGAAGACCTCGGTGCCCCGCTTCCGCGCGGGCCAGGGCTTCAAGGACCTGGTCAGCGGCACCAAGAAGCTCCCCAAGGGCGGCGAGGTCTCGGTGAAGAAGGCGCCCAAGGGCAGCCTCACCGGCGGTGCCTCCGCGACGGTCAAGAAGGCCGCCGCGAAGAAGGCCACCACCGCCAAGAAGGCCGCGGCAAAGACCGCGGTCGCAAAGAAGGTCACGGCGAAGAAGACCACCGCGACCGCCAAGAAGACCACCGCCGCCGCCAAGAAGGCCACCCCGGCGAAGAAGGCCACCGCGGTCAAGAAGGCCGCGACGGCGAAGAAGACCACCGCCGCCGCCAAGAAGACCGCTCCGGCGGCCAAGAAGGCCACCGCGAAGACGACCGCGCCCGCCAAGAAGACGGCGACGCGCAAGGCCACCGCGAAGAAGACGACCGCCCGCAAGAAGTAACAGGGGTACGAGTCACACACGCCGGGCCGGTTCCCCGAGGGGGAGCCGGCCCGCGGTGCTTTGCCGTCCTCGCAGGTCAGAAGCGTGGAAGGGGTGAGCCTCAGAAGGTCTGCAGCGTGACCAGGGTGATCCGCAGCCGCTCGCCCTCGCCGTCCGTCTCGATCCGGACCCGCTGCCCGGGCCGCAGCATGCGCAGGCCCCCCGCGTCGAAGGCCGCGGTCTCGAAGGGCACCGGGGTGCCGTCGTCCAGCAGCACACTGCCGCTGCGGGTCTCGGAGTCGTACGTGTACGCGGTCGCCTGCATACCGGAACTGTATCGGGCCGTGTGACGACCCACGCCGAGGGTGAGGGCGGTCCGCAGATCCGCCGCGGTGTCCACGTCCCGGCGCACGCTGTCGACGCCCTCCAGGGCGATTTCCACCGCCCCCGAGGCCGAATGCCTGGCCCGGGACGGCCCCCCGAACGAGGGTGCCAATTCCACGGCCGGCGCGGCCGAAAGCAAGGTCGTCCCGATTCCGGCGGCATCCGCCAGAAATGCCCGGGGAAATGCGGCGGCGGTATCGAGCACGCGTAGCAATTCGGGGGGCCGCAGCGCCGGTAGATCGGCGTTCATCGCGGCCACCGCCGCCCCGGGCCGCCCCTCCCGTATCGCCCGCGCCCCATGGGCCAGCGCCGCGTTGAGCCCGGCCCCGGGAGTGTCCGGAACGATCCGCGCACCCAGCCTGGCCAGTTCCGCACCGGCCGCCGCGTCGTCCGTGACGACCACCACATCCGCGACCGCCGCGCAGGCCAGAGCCCCGGCGACGGTGTCCTGGGCGAAGGCCAGGGCGAGTCCGGGACGGGACGCGCCCACGGACGCGGAGAGACGGCTCTTGGCCACCGCCAGAGGCTTCAGCGGGACCACCAGACTCCAGACGGCGTTCGTGGCCGCCCCCTTCCCTCGGGTTTCCCTCCGGCGCGCTCGGCCACCATTGTCACCTCCGCCCGGTCGACCCCGGGGCCGAGGGCCGTGAGCGGGGCGTACGGTGTTCTCGACAGAGACCGGGCCTGGGGCCACACTTGTCCGGCCCGACGAGGTGCCCAAGCCGCGCACCGGTCCTAGAGGAAGGTGTCCGAGTGTCCCGCCGCAGAATCGGCTTCTGGTACCGCCTGGCGGCGGTCATCGCAAAACCGCCGCTGGTAGTGCTCTTCAAGCGGGACTGGCGGGGAATCGAGCACATTCCGGCCGAGGGCGGATTTATCACCGCCGTCAATCACAACTCGTATCTGGACCCGCTCTCCTACGCGCACTTCCAGTACAACACCGGCCGGGTGCCCCGATTGCTCGCGAAGGCGGCCCTCTTCAAGGTCCCTATTGTCGGCGCGATCCTGCGCGGCAGCGGGCAGATCCCGGTCTACCGTGAGAGCACCAATGCCCTGGACGCATTCCGGGCCGCCGTGGACGCCATCGAGCGCGGCGAATGCGTGGCCTTTTACCCGGAGGGCACCCTCACCCGGGACCCCGACATGTGGCCGATGGCCGGCAAGACCGGCGCCGCCCGTGTCGCGTTGATCACCAAGGCGCCCGTCATTCCCGTGGCGCAGTGGGGCGCGAATCTCGCGATGCCGCCCTATGCCAAGGAGAACAAGGTCAGCCTGTTCCCGCGCAAGACCCTCCAGGTGCTCGCCGGACCGCCGGTGGACCTCTCCGCCTTCCACGACCGGGAACCCACCCCGGACGTGCTCAAGGAGGTCACCGAGGTCATCATGGCGGCCATCACCGAGCTGCTGGAGGAGCTGCGGGGCGAAAGTGCTCCCGAGCAGCCGTACGACCATCGCAAGGCCAGGGCGGAACAGCGGCGCAAGGCCGCGGGGGAGGGCAAGAAGTGACACGTCCCGTGAAGGCGGCAGTCTTCGGAACAGGCTCCTGGGGCACGGCCTTCGCCATCGTGCTCGCCGACGCCGGCTGCGAGGTGACCCTGTGGGGCCGCCGTCAGGAGCTGGTCGACGCCATCAACACCGGCCGGACCAACCCGGACTACTTCCCCGACGTCGAACTCCCCGCGGGCATCAGGGCCACCACCGACCCGGCCGAGGCCGCGGCCGGCGCCGACTTCACCGTCCTCGCCGTCCCCTCCCAGACCCTGCGCGGGAATCTCGCGGCCTGGGTGCCCCTGCTGGCCCCGGACACCGTGCTCGTCTCCCTGATGAAGGGCGTCGAACTCGGCACCGCCAAGCGGATGAGCGAGGTCATCGAGGAGGTGGCCAAGGTCCCCGCCGAGCGCATCGCGGTCGTCACCGGTCCCAACCTGGCCCCCGAGATCGCCGCCCGCCAGCCCGCCGCCTCCGTCGTCGCCTGCGTGGACGAGGCGGTGGCCCAGCGCCTCCAGACCGCCTGCCACACCCCGTACTTCCGCCCGTACACGAGCACCGACGTCATCGGCTGCGAACTCGGCGGCGCCGTCAAGAACGTCATCGGCCTCGCCGTCGGCATCGCGGACGGCATGGGCCTCGGCGACAACACCAAGGGCTCGCTCATCACCCGCGGACTCGCCGAAGCGACCCGCCTGGGCGTGGCGATGGGCGCCGACCCGCTCACCTTCTCCGGCCTCGCGGGCCTCGGCGACCTGGTCGCGACCTGCTCCTCGCCGCTCTCCCGGAACCACACCTTCGGCACGAACCTCGGCCGCGGGATGACCCTGGAGGAGACCATCGCGGTCACCAAGCAGACCGCCGAGGGCGTCAAGTCCTGCCAGTCCGTGGCCGATCTGGCCCGCCGCCACGGGGTGGACATGCCGATCACCGACACCGTGGTGGACATCGTCCACCACGGCAAGCCCACCCTGGTCGCCCTCAAGGAGCTGATGGGGCGCAGCGCCAAACCGGAACGTCGCTGACACCTTTCCGGACGCTTGAGCGGGTACCCTCATGGCGATATGAGCAGCGAGAACCTCCCCCAGACCCCTGAGCAGCAGGGCCGCAAGCCCCGCGTGGCCGTCGTGTTCGGCGGCCGCAGCTCGGAACACGCCATCTCGGTCGTCACGGCGGGCGCGGTGCTGCGCTCCATCGACCGGTCCAAGTACGAGGTGCTGCCCATCGGCATCACCACGGACGGCCGGTGGGCGCTGACCGCCGACGAGCCCGAGCGGATGGCCATCGCGGACCGACAGCTCCCGAGCGTCGAGGAGCTCTCGGACTCCGAGGACGGCTCCGTCGTCCTCTCGGTCGACCCCGCCAACCGTCAGGTCGTCTACACCGAGCCGGGCGCCGTTCCCAAGGCCCTGGGCGAGGTCGACGTCGTCTTCCCCGTGCTGCACGGCCCGTACGGCGAGGACGGCACCCTCCAGGGCCTCCTGGAGCTCTCCGGGATCCCGTACGTCGGCTCGGGCGTCCTCGCCTCGGCCGTCGGCCAGGACAAGGACTACATGAAGCGGGTGTTCACCTCTTTCGGGCTGCGCGTCGGCCCGTACGTGACCATCCGCCCCCGCGAGTGGGAAGCCGACCAGGGCGCCGCCAAGGCCAAGATCATGGACTTCGCCGCCGAGCACGGCTGGCCGCTGTTCATCAAGCCCGCCCGGGCCGGCTCCTCGATCGGCATCACCAAGGTCGACGACGCCTCCGGCCTCGACGCGGCGATCCGCGAGGCCCGCCGCCACGACCCGAAGTTCATCGTGGAGGCGCTGCTGCGCGGCCGCGAGATCGAGTGCGGCGTGCTGGAGTTCGAGGACGGGCCGCGCGCGAGCGCCCCCGCCGAGATCCCGCCGGTCTCCAGCCACGACTTCTACGACTTCGAGGCGAAGTACATCGACTCCGCCACCGGGATCGTGCCCGCCCCGCTGACCCCCGGGCAGACCGCCGAGGTCCAGCGGCTCGCGATCGAGGCCTTCGAGGCCGCGTCCTGCGAGGGCCTGGTGCGCGCCGACTTCTTCCTCACCGAGGACGGCGAGTTCGTCATCAACGAGATCAACACGATGCCGGGCTTCACCCCGATCTCCATGTACCCGCTGATGTGGCAGGAGTCGGGAATCGGCTACCAGGAGCTGGTGGACCGCCTGCTTCAGGCGGCCCTGCGCCGCTCCACCGGACTGCGCTAGCGCCCGGCTCCGTACCGCAGACCCCCCGCCGGCCCGCCCTTTCGG
>NZ_JBHWJY010000092.1:19089-32504 GCF_042731135.1 Streptomyces sp. NPDC059874 | reverse complement strand
CGCAACCATGGCTCAGCAGCCGGGATGACCCTCAGTGCGCGAGGACGAGGAGACGCCCCGGAGGGACACCGCGGACCAACCCGAGGAGCGAAACCCCGCCCGGGGACACCACCCCTAGCCCCGCCGGCGTTTGAGGCGCGGGGCGGACCCAAGGGCCGAGATCCCGCCCGGGGGGGACCACCCCCAGCCTCGCCGGCGTTTGAGGCGCGGGGTGGACCCGAGGGCCGAGATCCCGCCCAGGGACACCACCCCAGCCCCGCCGGCGTTTGAGGCGCGGGGTGCGGGGCGGAGCCCCGCGAGCCGAACCGCCCCCCGCGGGAGCGAAAGGGCGTGGCGGGAACTCCTCGGGCCTCCCGGGAGTCGGATGCTATGCAGACGAAACCGGCGCCCCCGGTGGAAGGCAGGAGCATGACGAACCGCACCACAGCAGCCGGAGGCAACGGCGGCGACACCCTCGCCCCGCCCAGACCGGCCGCGTTCGTGTTCAACGCGGCCGACGAGGAGCGCCGCCGCGGTGTCCGCCGGATGAAGACCACGGCGACCGGTCTGCTGATCCTGGTCGCGCTGGTCTACGTACTGGCGAAGGTCGCCCAGCACGCGTGGGGCGCCGGCGGCTGGGCGGGCTACGTCGCGGCCGCCGCCGAGGCCGGCATGGTCGGCGCGCTCGCGGACTGGTTCGCCGTGACCGCCCTCTTCCGGCGTCCGCTCGGCCTGCCCATCCCGCACACGGCGATCATCCCGACGAAGAAGGACCAGCTCGGCGTCTCCCTCGGGGAGTTCGTCGGCGAGAACTTCCTCTCCTCCGACGTGGTCAAGGCCCGCCTCCACGCCCTCGGCATCGGCGGCCGCCTCGGCGCCTGGCTGGCCGAGCCCGCGCACGCGGACCGGGTCACGGCGGAGCTGGCGACCGCGTTGCGCGGAGCGCTGACCGTGCTGCGCGATTCCGACGTGCAGGCGATCGTGGGCGAGGCCATCACCCGCCGTGCCGAGACCGCCGAGATCGCGCCGGGCATCGGCAAGACCCTTGAGAAGGTCGTCGCGGAGGGCGGCCACCATCGGGCCGTGGACCTGATCTGCACCAAGGCCCACGACTGGCTCGTCACGCACGGGGACTCGATCACGGACGCCGTCCAGGGCGGCGCCCCGGGCTGGACGCCGCGTTTCGTGGACCGCAAGGTGGGCGAGCGCGTGTACAAGGAGCTGCTCCGCTTCGTCACCGAGATGCGGGACATGCCGCAGCATCCGGCGCGCGGGGCGGTGGACCGCTTCCTGACGGACTTCGCGGCCGATCTCCAGTCGGACACGGAGACCCGTGCCCGCGTCGAGCGCCTGAAGTCCGAACTCCTCGCCCGCGACGAGATCCAGGACGTGATCAGCTCTGCCTGGACGGCCATCCGCACGATGATCATCTCGGCGGCGGAGGACGAGCGCAGCGAACTGCGCCTGCGGGTCCGCGCCTCCCTCATCTCGCTGGGCGCGCGCCTGGCCACCGACGGCCGCCTCCAGTCGAAGGTGGAGGGCTGGATCGAGGGCGCCGTCGTCTACGTGGTCACCACCTACCGGACCGAGATCACCTCGCTGATCACGGACACGGTGGCGGCCTGGGACGCCGAGCACACCTCCCGCAAGATCGAGGCCCACATCGGCCGTGACCTGCAGTTCATCCGTATCAACGGCACGGTGGTCGGCGCCCTGGCGGGCCTGCTGATCTACACGGTGTCCCGCGCGCTGGGGGCATAGGGCCGGCCGGCTACGCGTCTCAGCCGCGGTCGGCGACGGCCCAGGAGGCGGCGGCGACGACCCCGGCGGCCCCGAAGACGGCCGGCCACGCGCCGACCTTCTTGGCGAGCGGGTGCGCGCCCGCGAAGCCCGCCAGGTAGAGCGCCCCGAGCCCCGCGGCGGCGGGGGCGCCGCCCCGCCGGTGCCATTCCCGCCCGGCCGCGAGCCCGGCGGCGCCGAGCACGACGCCGCCCAGGGGTCGCTTCTTGGTCCACCGGGCGACGGCGTACCCGCCGACCAGCCCGGCCGCCGCCACCACGGAACTCGGTACCCGTGCCATGTCGAACTCCTCGGACCTTCTCGTCGTATGGGCTTCCCCGCGAGGCTAACGCGGCCGCCTGGCCATGCGGCGGCCGGCCGGCACTCCCATCAGCAGGAGCACGGCCCCGCCGATCACGGCATCCGGCACCACGTCCCGCAGCGCGCGCGGCAGCAACGCCACGACGCCCAGGACGAGAAGAAAGGCGAGCGCGCACCGGCCGGCCGCCCGAATCAGTCTGTCCACGGCTGCTCAACTCCGGCGCGGGGTTTCCCGACACGGAGGGCCGGGAGGGGATTTGTCGCACACTCGCCGGATCCGTGCGATGTGCGTCTTCGGAACCCGAACGGCATAAATTCGCTCTCCCCAAGCAAAGGGGAAAATTCCCACCGGTCACCCCGCCCCCGACCGCTCGACAACAGGAGCCAGGACATCGTGATCTGCTACGGACCGGCCGTCCTCGACCTCGCGGACGAACTGGTCGACACCTACGCCGACGTCTTCTCCGCCCCGCCGTGGAACGAGGACGAAGAAACCATTCGCCAGTTCGCCGCCCGGCTCCAGGCGGACAGTCGGCGCCGCGGGTTCCGTACGGCCCTCGCCCAGTCGGAGGCCGGTATCGACGGCTTCGCCACGGGCTGGGTCACCCCGGCCTCCTTCCCCAAGGACCGCGCGTACGCCCAGGTCGCCGCGCAACTCGGCCCGGGCCGCGTGCGCGAACTCCTGACCGGCGCCCTGGAGATCGACGAACTCGCGGTACGTCCCCACGCGCGCGGCCGGGGCACGGGCCGGGCCCTGCTCACCGAGATCACCGCCGACGCCCCGGACCGCAGGGCGTGGCTGCTGACGTCGCGTCTCGCCACCGACACGGTGGCGACGTACCGCCGCCTGGGCTGGCACGAGGTCTCCGCCCTCCCCGGTACGCAGACGGGCGTGATCGTCTTCCTGTCCCCGGACCACCCGAACCGCTAGGGAGCTTCTCGGGGTATGCCGTCACGAAACCGGGCATACCCGCCGCATGATCACCGCACAGCAGCCCCGGGTGGCCCGTCGGCAGCTCGGCCTCGCCACCCGGCACCAGTTGGTCACGGCCGGCGTCCCCGACGGCACGGTCACTTCCCGCACCCGCCCTGGCGGCCCGTGGCAGCGCTTACTGCCCCGTGTCTACCTCCTCCAGACCGGCCCGCCGGACCCCCGCCAGCGCGCCCTCTCCGCCGTCCTGTACGCCGCGGAGCCCGCCTCGGACCCGCTGACCGGTGACACGGCCGCGCTCACGGGTGGTGCCGCCCTCGCCCTGCTCGGCATCCGGGAAGCCCCCGGCACCCCGGCCGACGTGCTGATCCGCGCCCCGCGCAGGCTCGCCGCCACAGCCGAGGTCCGCCCGCTCGCCACCTCCCGCTGGCCGGGCACCATCACGGTCGCGGGCATCCCCAGCGCCCGTCCCGTTCGCGCGGCGGCCGACTTCGCCTCCCGAGCCGACCGCCCCGACCGGATCCGCTCGGTCCTCGCCCACGTGGTCCAGGCCGGCTGGTGCCATCCCCGCGACCTGCACGCCGAACTCCGGGCAGCCCGCCTCCTCACCCGCCCCGCGGTCCGCGCCGCCGCCGCGGAACTCCTCGCGGGAGTCCGCTCCATCGCCGAGGCGCAGGCCCGCGACACGCTCACCGCGACGGACCTCCCGATCCCCCTGTGGAACGCCCGCCTCCACACCCCGGACGGCACCTTCCTCGCCAGTCCGGACGCCTACTGGCCCGACGAGGGCGTCGCCCTGGAGATCGACTCGGCGGAGTACCACTACACCCGCGACGCCTGGCACGCCACGCTCCGCCGCCGGCTCCGCCTGGAGTCCCACGGCATCCTGGTGGTCAGCGCCACCCCGTCGATGATCCGGGACACCCCGAAGGAAGTCCTCGCGGCCGTGCGCGCCTTCCTGGCCCTGGCAGCCGCCCGCCCCACCCCGCCTACGGCCCTCGCTCGCGGTCATCAGCAACTCCCGCTGCCGTTCTGACCAGGTGGACCGGGCGGTTCACAATGGGGGGGTGGAGAAATTGGCGACGACGGCCATGGTGCGTACTCGAATGAGTCGCCAGAAGAGCCGCGACACCGGTGTGGAAGTGGCCTTGCGCAAGGCGCTGCACGCCCAGGGGGCTCGGTACCGGATCCACCGCAGGCCCGTGAAGGGCGTACGGCGCGAGGCCGACATCGTGTTCGGGCCCACGCGCGTGGCGGTGTTCGTGGACGGCTGCTTCTGGCACGGCTGCCCCGTGCACGCCACGTGGCCGAAGAACAACGCCGAGTTCTGGCGCACCAAGATCGAGGGGAACATGCGTCGGGACCTGGACACCGACGCGCGGCTGGCCGAGGCGGGTTGGCTGTCGGTGCGGGTCTGGGAGCACGAGGGGGCGGACGAGGCGGCGTCCCGGGTGCTGGCCGTTGTCGCGAGTCGTCGCGCGAGTGTGGCGGGTCCCGAAGTCCGACGGTGAGGTGGGCGTCGACTCGGTCGACGCCCACTTGCCCTGCTTGCCCCGCTTGGCTCAGCTGTTGTCGGCCAGGAAGGTGTGGATCGCCTTCGCCAGCGTCCTGCCGAGGCCGACGGGCACGGCGTTGCCGATCTGACGGGCGATCTCGATCTTGGTTCCGTACCACTTGAAGGTCTCGGGGAACCCCTGGATGAGCGCGGCCTCGTAGTGCGTGATCGGGCGGTCCTCCGTCGGGTGCAGGTAGCGCCCCTTCTCGGGCTTGTAGAACTCCGTCCGGATCGTCACCGAGGGCGTGTGACTGCGCATGCGGCCCATGACATCGCCCGATCCGGAGTTGTGGTTGTCCCAGCTCTCGGTGGAGAGGTAGAACTCCTGCCCCTTCAGCCGGCCGTAGCCCTTCTCGGTGGAGAGGCGAATCCGGTTGGCCCGGTCGAGCCGGTAACTGACCCCGCGGAGATCGTTCCGGTTTCCGTTCTCGGGAATCGCCATGTACCGCGCGCGGGAGAGGTCCTCCGGGTTCCGGCCGAAATGGAGATCGGTCGTGAGGTAGTGCCCGGGGACGGCGCCGGCCGAGTCCGCCTCGTCGCGCGGGTCGGGCATGCGCTGCAGGACCGGGCGCTTCGCGGAGACGTCGAAGACCTTCGAGACCGGAACCCAGCGGGGCAGGGCCTGGCCACCGGTGACGGAGTCGAACAGGGCGTCCTGCGCCTCGTCGGCCTCGTATCCGTTCTTGTGATGCGTCGGTGCGGGGTGCCGCAACGGCTGGGCGAAGTCCTTGTGGGTGCAGATGACGATGACACGACGTCGCGCCTGCGGAACCCCGTAGTCGGCCGCGTTCATCACGGCCGGCACCACCGTGTAGTCGTGGAGCGGGTGCCCGGGCGTCGTGGAGGCCGAGAGCAGCTCCGCGTACTGCGCGGACTTCAGGAAGCGGTCCACGTTCTCGATGACGAACACCTTGGGGTGGACCTTGGCCACCACCCGCACGTACTCCTGCCAGAGTTCGTTGCGAGGGTCCGTCGGATCCTCCTTGCCGAGCCCGGAGAAGCCCTGGCAGGGCGGGCCGCCCATGATCACGTCGACCTGGCCCTTGAAGGGGGTGGGATCGAATCCCGCGATGTCGCCGGCGAAGACGTGCGCACCGCCGAAGTTCGCGGCGTACGTGGCCGCCGCGGCCCGGTCGAACTCGACGGCGGCGACGGAGGTGAACGGACTCGCCGTCCCCTCGGGGGTGTACAGGCCGAATCCCGAAGAGAAGCCCCCAGCCCCGGCGAACAGGTCCATGACGCGGATCTGCCCAGGTTGAGACGGCTGGGGCTGCTTTCTGGTCATGGGGGTCAAGTGTAATCACCGAGCCGCAGGCCCACGGCGCCCTTCTCCCCGTCCGTCAGGCGCGCAGCGCGGCGGCGACGGCAGCGCCCAGCACGTGTCCGACGGGCGGCGGCGAGGCATGACCGACCTGCCGGTACATCGCGGTCTTGCGGCCCTCGATCCGCCACGAGGGAGGGAACCCCTGGAGCAGTGCGGCCTGGGCCACGGTCAGTGGCATCATGCCCGCCCGACCGAGCTCCGGATCCCAGTGGAAGTCGGCGTCCGGCACGGCGTCCGCCACCGTCGCTCCGTCGATCCCCAGGCGCGCCCAGGCGCGTTTGGACCCCGTCGGCCCCAGGTCCGCGCCGCCGCGTTCCCAGGAACCGCCGACGAGGGTGGGGGCGGGCTGGTCCGCCTGCGCCGCCCACCCGCGTGCCCCGGGCCAGCCGCCGGCGGCCATGGATTCCAGCAGCGCCTCGCCGACCGTCCTGTGCGGATCGGTCGTCGGAGCGGGCTGGACGAAGGCGTCGAGCACGTCGCCTTTGAAAGCCGCCAGGATTCCATGACGACGCGTTTGCGGAACACCGAAATCCGCGGCGTTCAGGACGAACCACGTGTGCCGGTAGCCCAGGTGCGACAGTTCCTCCGCGACGTAGCGGCGGATCGCCTCGTAGGCCGGCTTCGTCACCAGGTCGGGCACGTTCTCGACGAGTACGGCCCTGGGCTGCACGCCGTGCAGCAGCAGCATCGTGGCTCGCAGCAGTTCGAGTTCGGCCTCGCTGTCCCGGCGCGCGACGGTGGCCGCCGCCTTCACCCGGGGCAGGCCCGCCGACAGCAGGTCCACGTCGTAGGTCTCGGTGTGCTCGGCCGGGTCGAAGTCGAGCAGGTCCGTTTCGAGGACGTTCCAGGAGGGACGGTTGGCGCGCAGGGTGCGGCAGGCGACGTCGCGATTGTCGAGCAGGAGGACGGGGTCGAAGCCGGACTCCTCCAGCCCCAGGGCCAGGCCGCCGGCTCCCGAGCAGACGTCCAGGGAACGGAGCCGTCCCGTGGTGTCCGCGTTCATGCCGTCCCGTGGCACTCCGAGTACGGCTTGCCCGAGGTGCACCAGCACGGGGCGTTCGAGGTCGGGGGCCAGGGGGTGGCCTTGCCGCGGGCCGCGAGGGTGGTGGCGTATTCGGCCAGGAGGGACGGGGAGGCCGGGGACGTCTTCTCCGAGGCCGCGAAGGCCTCGTACGACGGGACGCTCGCGGTGACGATGCCGAGGTTCGTGGTGCCCGAGGCGGCCAGGGCGCGGAGGGAGGCCTCGATGGCGGACAGGTGGGCCCCGTGCGAGGGGTACTCCGCGGCGAGGGTCGGGTACGAGGTGAGCAGTTCCGCCAGCTCGCGCGCCGGCCAGTGCAGGATCGCCACCGGGAAGGGGCGGGAGAGGGCGGCGCGGCGGTCGCCGAGTTCGGCGCGGAGGCGGGCGATCTCGGCGCGGAGTTCGGCCGGGTCGTCGGAGCCCAGGGCCCAGATGCGCTTCGGGTCGTGGAGTTCGTCGAGGGGGATCGGGCCGATGTGGCGGGTGTCGGCGACCATGTCCCAGTCGTCGTGCGGGAGTCCGAGGAGGCGGCGTACCCGGTGGCGGCCCGTCAGAAGGGCCGTGGTGGCCGGGGTGAGGGGGGTGGAGTTCGAGATGAGGAGGGTCGCCGCTTCGGTGAAGCAGTCGTGCGAGGCCTCCAACTCGTCGTGCGCTTCGAGGGCTTCGGCGATGACCTCCCAGGGCGCCGGGTCCTTCGGGGACGCCGCGCGGATGCCGGAGATCAGGGCGCGGGCCTCCGGCTCGTGGCCGTACTCCCAGAGGTTCGCCGCCTGCAGGGCCTTGATCAGGTGGGGGTCGGCGGGCTCGGCGGACAGGAGTTGGTCGTACAGCGCGCTGGCGCGGTCGCGGGCGTCGGCCAGTTCGAGGTGGGCCGCGGCCTGGAGGAGCAGGGGCTCCTGGTCCTCGGGGTAGCGGGTCGCCGTGCGGATGAGGCGCTCGGCTTCGGCGATGTGCTCGGCAGGCGTGTCAGGGCGCATGGTTCACACGGTACTGCCGCTGGTCAGTTGGCGGGGGAGGACTTAGGGTGCCGCCCGTGCGAGATCGCGTACCCGTGGTGGTGCAGGGGAGCGGCCGGCGAGGGCGCCGGGCCGGTCTCGCGGGGGTGTTGTGGGCGGTTGCCGAGATGACCGTCACCGTGGGCCTGGTGGTGTTGTTGCTGGTGGTGCACCAGGTGTGGTGGACCAATCGGCAGGCCGTCGCCGCCGCGCGGGATCGGGTGGAGGCCCTGGAGAGCGAGTGGGGTGGACCTGGTTCGGAATCGGAATCGGGATCGGATTCCGTTCCCGGCCCCGGCCCCGTCCCCGTTCCCGGGGCGGACGGGGGTCCCGCGCCCGAATCCGAATCCGATCCCGTGGATGCTTCCGCGGGCGCCGGATCCGGTGGGGCGCCCGCACCGTCCCGGCCCGCCGCCAAGCCGCCGGCGCGGGAGGCGTACGCCGTGCTGCGGATTCCGCGTCTCGGGCTCGTCGTGCCCGTCGCCCAGGGCGTCGACAAGCGGGCCGTGTTGGACAAGGGGTACGCCGGGCACTACCCGGGCACCGCGCAGCCCGGGGCGCGGGGGAACTTCGCGCTGGCCGGGCACCGGAACACCCATGGGGAGCCGTTCCGCTACATCAACCGGTTGAGGGCGGGGGACGAGGTCTTCGTCGATGTGAAGGGGCGTCGGTTCACGTACGTGGTGGGGAAGGTGCTCCCCGAGACGAGCGAGCGGGACATCGGGGTGCTCGCGCCCGTACCGCGGAGCGTCGTGAAGCCGGACTACGGGTACAGCGAGCCCGGCGCGTACCTCACGCTCACCACGTGCACGCCCGAGTACAGCTCCAAGTACCGGCTGGTGGTGTGGGGAACGCTCAAGTCCTGAGCCCGCCCGTTGTCGGTGGGTGTGGGTAGTATCGGTGAGTGGCGCGTCTCGTACGGGAGTTCGCGCGCGGGAGTGGGGCGGGGGTGGTCTGCATGGCTCGGCAGTGGTGTGGCCGGCGGCTGCCCTCCTTGCTTTCTTTCTGGTTGCCCGCGCTCGTGTTGCTCGGGGGAGTGCTCGGGCTCTTCGCCGGGGAGAGCGGGCTCGGGGCCGTGGTGGTGGCCCTCGCGGCCACCGTTGCCGTGGGCGCCGAGGCGCTGGCCGCCGCCGCGCGGCTCGTGCGGCCCGTGCCGCCGCACCGCATACGCACCGCGATCCGTGATCGCGAGCAGCGCACGGCGTTCCTGCCGCAGCGCGATCCCGACGCCTCCGGCCGGTCGCGGCCCAGGGCGCCCGGCCGTCTCGTCCTGACGGCCGCGTAGGGGCGCCAAGCACCTCTCGATCATCGTTGTCGCCCCTCGTGGGTCGTCACGCCGAAATGTCTTTCCTTTCGACGTTCGACGAGACCCTTTCGGAGGGCCCGCGTGTCCGTTTTCACCCGTCTTGTTGTCGAGCTGGGCCGGCTGCTCGAGCCGGTGCTGGCCGAGTCCGCGACCGCTGCCGCGATCGTGTTGTTCACCGTGCTCGTGCGGCTCGCCCTGCACCCGCTGAGCCGGGCCGCCTTCCGGGGTGCGACCCCGGTGGCGGGGTGCCTGCCGGTGCTGTTGCAGCTGCCGGTGTTCTTCCTGATGTACCAGGCGTTCTCGTCGGCCGACGAGTTGCTGGGGCATCGGCTGTTCGCCGCGCCGCTGGGGGCGCGGTGGGGTGACGCCCTCGGGGAGGGCGGACTGCTCGGGGCGCAGGGGCTGGTGTTCCTCGGGCTGTTCGCGTTGATCGGGGTGGTGGCCGCGTGGAGCGCGGTGCGGGGGCGGCGGGCCGCCGCTGCCGCACCGGTGGCCGATGTGCCCGCCGAGCAGCAGGAGGTCATGCGCAAGCTGGGCGGCGTACTGCCCCTGCTCTCGTTCGGGACGCTGATCACGGCGGCCGTGGTGCCGCTGGCCGCCGGGCTGTATCTGGTCACGACCACGGCGTGGTCGGTGGCGGAGAGGGCCTGGTTGCAGTCCCGTGGAGCGGGCCGCGGAGTCGACCGTTCCAGTCTGTGAACAGGGTCTTGCGGATTGGGTGGGTTTCTTGGAGGATCGACCAATCCTCCGATGGCCGCAACCCATCGGCCGGCCCGTGGCATGCCCATGGGCCGACCACCCACGACCACGGGAGAATGCCCATGAAGCTGCTGCGTGTCGGACCCGTCGGGTCGGAGCGCCCTGCGCTGCTCGACCAGGACGGGACCCTGCGTGACCTGTCCGGCCTGATCACGGATGTGGACGGCGGTGTGCTGGCCGACGACGCCGCGCTGTCCCGGGTACGGGACGCGGCGGAGTCCGGGGAGCTTCCCGTGCTGGACGCCGAGGGGCTGCGGATCGGCGCGCCGGTCGGCCGCATCGGCAAGATCGTGGGCATCGGGCTGAACTACTTCGGGCACGCGGCGGAGATCGGCGCGGAGCCGCCGGCCGAGCCGATCCTGTTCCTGAAGGCCGCTGACACCGTCGTCGGCCCTGACGACACCGTGCTCATCCCGCGCGGCAGCGTGAAGACCGACTGGGAGGCCGAGCTCGGCGTCGTCATCGGCAGCACCGCCCGCTACCTGGGCTCCGCCGAGGAGGGCCTCGCGCACGTCGGCGGCTACGCGCTGGTCAACGACGTCTCGGAGCGCGAGTTCCAGATCGAGCGCGGCGGCACCTGGGACAAGGGCAAGAACTGCGAGACTTTCACCCCGATCGGCCCGTGGCTGCTCACGGCGGACGAGGTCCCGGACCCGCAGGTCCTGGACGTGAAGCTGTGGGTCAACGGCGAGCTCAAGCAGGACGGCAACACCGCGGACCAGATCTTCCCGGTCGGCGAGGTCGTCCGGTACCTGAGCCAGTTCATGACCCTGTACCCGGGCGACGTCATCGTCACCGGTACGCCGGGCGGCGTGGCCATGGGCCAGCCGGAGCCGAAGCCGTACCTGCGGGCCGGTGACGTGGTGGAGCTGGAGATCGAGGGTCTGGGCCGCCAGCGCCAGGAGTTCAAGGGCGCCTAGCGAGTACGCGCGTGCGGGGAGGGGCGGGCTGCCGATGGCGGCCCGCCCCTTTCCGTTGGCGGCGGACTGGCGGACCGGCGGACTACAGGTCCACCGTCACCCCGTCCCGGGACGACGCCCGGGCCGCCTCCAGGACGTCGAGGCAGTGCGCGGCCTCGTACGCCGTGACCGGCGCGGGCCCGCCCTCGCGCAGGGCGGCGGCCACGGCCGCGTAGTACGCCGGGTAGTCGCCCGGCAGCGTGCGGAGCGGGATGCCGCCGCCGGTCAGGGGGGACTCGCCGGAGCCCACGAGGCCCCAGAGGTGCTCGGGCTCCTCGCCCCACGGGGTGCCCGGGGTCGGGCGCAGGCCCTCGCGCAGGGCGCCCTCCTGGGGGTCGAGGCCGTACTTGACGTAGCCGGCCCGGGAGCCGAGGACGCGGAAGCGCGGTCCCAGCTGGGCGGTGGTCGCGCTGACGTAGAGGTGGGAGCGGACCCCGTTCGCGTGCGTGAGGGCGATGAAGGTGTCGTCGTCGGCCTCGGCGCCCGGGCGGCGCACGTCGGTCTCCGCGTAGACCCGCAGGGCCGGGCCGAAGAGCACCAGTGCCTGGTCGACGACGTGGCTGCCGAGGTCGTAGAGCAGGCCGCCGATCTCCTCCGGGGCGCCGGACTCGCGCCAGCCGCCCTTGAGCTGCGGGCGCCAGCGCTCGAAGCGGGACTCGAAGCGCTGGATCTCACCGAGCTCGCCGTCGGCGAGGAGCCGGCGCAGGGTGAGGAAGTCGTTGTCCCAGCGGCGGTTCTGGAAGACGGAGAGGAAGGTTCCGCTGCGGTCCGCGAGGGCGGCGAGTTCGCGGGCCTCGGCGGCGGTGGCGGCGAGCGGCTTGTCGACGACGACGGGGATGCCGGCGGTGAGGGCGGCGGTGGCGAGCGGGACGTGGGTCTTGTTGGGGGAGGCGATCACGATGAGGTCGAGGCCGCCCCGGTCCCCGCCGAGCCCCCGGTCCCACAGCTCGTCGGCGGAGGTGGCGATGCGGACGTCGGGGAACTCGGCGCGGGCCTGGGCCTGCCGGGCCGGGTCGGAGGTGACGACCGTGTCGAGGACGAGCCCGTCGGTGGCGGCCACGAGGGGGGCGTGGAAGACGGAACCGGCGAGTCCGTAGCCGATGACGCCGACGCGGAGGGGTGTGGTGCTCATGGGATTACTTTGGCAACAGTGTTGCCGAAGTGCAAGGAGGGTGGAGAATGGCCGGGTGAACAGGGGTAGCGGGGACGGGAGTGGCGGGCATGACGGGCGTGGTGGGGTGAACCTGCCGGGCTTGCGCGGGCACAACGAGGCCCTGCTGCTGTATCTGCTGCGCGGCGCCGGCCCGGAGGGGTTGGGCCGTGCCGCACTCGCCGCCCGTACGGGGCTCACCCCGCAGGCCGTCAGCAAGATCACGGCGCGGCTGGCGGCGGAGGGGCTGGTCGCGGAGGCCGGCCGCGCCGCGTCCACCGGCGGGAAGCCGCGGACGCTGCTCCGGCTGGTGCGGGAGGCGCGGTGCGCGGTCGGCGTACAGATCGATCGGGACGAGCTGCGGGCGGTACGGGTGGACCTCGCGGGCCGCGTACTCGCCGAGAGCAGTGGCCCGCTGGACTTCGGGGCCGGGCCGGATGTGGTGGTGGAGGCGGTCGTACGGGCCTACGCGCGGGTGCTCGACCCGGTGGGGCCGGCGCTGCTGGGCGTGGGGGTGGCCGCGCCGGGGCCGCTGGATTTCGCGGCCGGGGTGATGGGACGCGTGACGGGGTTTCCGGAGTGGGAGGGGTTCCCGCTGCGGGAGGTGTTGCAGGGGCGGTTGGAGGGGGCGGAGTCGGGGCCGGTGCCGGTGCCGGTGCCGGTGCCGGTGTGGGTGGACAAGGACACCAATGCGGGGGTGGCCGGCGCCGTGTTGGCGGGGGCGGGTGGCTCTGCCGGCGGAGCCGCGTACCTGCACGTCGGGACCGGGCTCGGTGCGGGGCTGTGGCTGGGCGGCGCGGTCTATCGCGGAGGCCGGTCGGCGGCGGGGGAGTTCGGGCACCAGGTGCTCCGGTTGGACGGGCCGGCGTGCCGGTGCGGGGGGCGGGGGTGCGCGGAGGTGCTGTGCCTGGCGGCGGTGGCCCGTGGGGACCTGGCGGAGGCGGCGCGGATCCTGGGCGAGGGGGCGGCCAACCTGGTCGCGCTGCTGGACGTGGACCGGGTGCTGTTGGGCGGGCGGGTGGTCGAGGCGGCACCGGAGGTGTTCGTGGCCGGGGTCCGCGGGGTGCTCGCGGCGCGGGGGGTCGCGACGCCGCGGCCGGTTTCGGTGGCTCAGGCTGGTGTGGCGGAGGGGGCGGCGGAGTTGGCGCTGGCGCCGTTCTTCGGCCGTGCGGGGTGAGGGGGCGGGGGGTGCGGGCCCTGCCGGGGGTGCTGCCCCGGTCCCCCTGCGCCCTCAATCGCCGGCGGGGCTGCAAGGTGCCCATGGGGGGCGGGGGCGGGCGGGTTGTGCGGGGCGGCGCCGCTGCTGGGGCTCCGCCCCGGACCCCGGGGGGGCGGC
>NZ_JBHWJY010000092.1:0-19079 GCF_042731135.1 Streptomyces sp. NPDC059874 | reverse complement strand
GGGCCCCGGGCCCCCCGGCCCCCCCCGGGGGGGGGGGGGGGGCCGGGGGCGCGGGGGGGGGGGGGGGGGGGGGGGGGGGGCGGGGCGGCGCCGCTGCTGGGGCTCCGCCCCGGACCCCGCGCCTCAAGCGCCGGCGGGGCTGAAAGGGCCTGGGGCTCCGCCCCGGATCCCGCGCCTCAAGCGCCGGCGGGGCTGAAAGGGCCTGGGGCTCCGCCCCGGACCCCGCGCCTCAAGCGCCGGCGGGGCTGAAAGGGCCTGGGGCTCCGCCCCGGACCCCGCGCCTCAAGCGCCGGCGGGGCTGAAAGAGCCTGGGGCTCCGCCCCGGACCCCGCGCCTCAAGCGCCGGCGGGGCTGAAAGGGCGCCGGTGGGGCTGAGGATTCGTGGGCCGTTTGGGGGGTAAACCCGGATGAGTCAGGCGCGGCGGGTCGGAAGGGGTGGGGCGGGCGTGGCAAGGTGCGGGCAGGGCCGGGGTGATTGTCACCTGGTCTGATCATCGTCCCGTCCGGCGAGCAGCGAAGGTCCTCCATGCGACTGCGCAAAGCCCTGGCCCTCACCGCCGTGCTCTCCGCCGCCCTGGTCGCCGCCGCCGCACCCACCGCTGGCGCGGACGTCGGCACCGGAGGCGGGGCCCGCCCCGCGCCCGCGTTGCCGTCGCGCGCGCTCGCCACCTGCGGGGACGGGAAGAGCGCCGCCTTTCCCATCGGGGCGCGGATCCGCGGTGGGCCGGCCGTGTACCGGACCGGTGGCGGGGCGCAGAGCTGGTACCTGGACCTGACGAACACGACGAGTTCCGAGTGCACGGCCATCCACCCCGTGGTCGTCTTCACCGACAAGGCCCGCGCCCTGCGCCCCGCGCACCTGCGCATGGACTTCGACGCCCCCGGGGGAACCTTCCCGGTCAGTCTGGAGCGGAGCGACCGCGACGAGATCATCGCGGTGTTCGACGGGGGCGATGCGTTTCCCGGGTTCACCGTCGGCGCCGGCGGCTCCCTGACCGTCAAGGTCTCCCTCGCCTTCGCACCGGACGCCCCCACCGGCGAGGTCGTCGCCGACGCCGCCCTCGTCCAGCGCAAGGGCGACGACGGCGACTGGATCGGGGAGGCGGGCGGCTACCGGTTCACCGTCGAGGGGCCGGACGACTCCGGTGAAGCGGGCTCCCTCGCCCACACCGGCCACCGCGACCGGGTGTACGGCGCGGGCGCCGTCGCCGCTCTCCTCGCGGGCGGTGGGCTCGTGATGGGGGCCCGGCGGCTGCGCGGTCCCGCGCGCTGAACCCCCGTACGGCGGCGGGGGCGTCCGGCCCGCATAGAGTCCCACCGTGGAAGAACAGAACATGCCGCACCGCCCCGGCTCACCCGTGCGCTCCGGTATCCCCGAGCACGGCCGCATCCCCAAGTACTACGCGGTCAAGGCGCTGATCGCCGGCCTGCTCGACGAGCTCGGCGAGGGCGGCCTGCTGCCCACCGAGCGTGATCTCGCCGAGCGGTACGAGGTGTCCCGCGAGACCGTCCGGCAGGCCCTGCGCGAGTTGCTGCTGGAGGGCAGGCTGCGCCGCGCCGGGCGCGGAACCGTCGTCGCCGGGCCGAAGTTGGAGCAGCCGCTGTCGCTCGCGAGCTACACCGAGGGCGTGCGCCGCCAGGGCCGCCGGCCGGGCCGTCACCTCATCGGCCTGGAGCAGTTCCCCTGCCCGCCCGACCTCGCCCCGGGCATCGGAGCCGAAGCCGGCGAGCCCGTCTGGCACCTGGAGCGCGTACTGCTCGCGGACGACGAGCGCGTCGGCCTGGAGAGCACGTACGTCCGGGTGGCCCGCGCACCCCGCCTGGACAGCGATTTCCAGCCGGACTCCTCCTTCTACGGGTATCTGCGCGACAGCCTCGGCATCTCCTTCGGTGACGCCGACGAGAAGTTGGAGACGGTCCTCGCGACGCCCCGTGAGGCGCTGCTGATCGGCACCCCGCCCGCCCTTCCCATGCTGCTCATCCACCGTTTCTCGCGGGATACGGACGGCCGGCCGCTGGAGCGGGTGCGTTCGCTCTACCGTGGTGATCGGTTCAGCTTCACGACCCGCCTTCGCCCCGAATAGCCCGGCGGATATACGTACATACGGGATAGAGTCGGGCGTAGTCAGGTCACGAGAAGATAACGGGTCTGGTCCAAGCTTGGGGGGCTGTTCACCGGCGCGTTGCCCGGTGGATCCTCCGCGGCCACGGGCCGCGGCCACCTTGGACGGCGTGAGAGTCATAGTCGTCGGAGGCGGCGTGGTCGGCACCATGCACGCCTGGCAAGCAGTCCAACGCGGCCACGAGGTCGTCCAGATCGAGCGAGAGGCCGAGGCCCGCGGCGCGTCCCTGCGTAATTTCGGCCAGATCTGGGTCAGCGGGCGGGCCGGGGGCGAGGAGCTCGACACCGCCCTGCGGGCCCGCGAGCTCTGGGAGGGCATCGGTGCGCAGGTGCCCGGCCTGGGCTTCCGTGCCATCGGCTCCCTCACCCCGGTGAGGAACGGCCGCGAGTACGCCGTCGCCGAGGCGGCCCTGGCCCGCCCCGACGCCGCCGCCCGCGGCTACGAGCTGGTCACCGCCGAGCAGGCCCGGCAGATCAACCCGGCCCTGCGCGGCGAGTTCGATGCCGCGCTGTGGTGCGAGCGGGACGCGGCCGTCGAGCCGCGCACCGCGCAGCCGCACCTGCGGGCGGCGCTGAACGCCACCGGCCGCTACACCTTCCTCCCCGGGCGCGAGGTCCGCGAGGTCGTCGGTACGGGCGCCGTCCGCGACGACCACGGCGACGTCCACCGCGGCGACGTGGTCGTACTCGCCACCGGCGCCTGGCTGTCCGGCCTGGTCCGCGAACTGGCCCCGGAGCTGCCCGTGCGCCGCGTCCGGCTGCAGATGATGCAGACCGCCCCGCTCGGCGAGCCGCTGACCACCTCCGTCGCGGACGCCGACAGCTTCCGCTACTACCCCGCCTACAAGAGCGACGCCCTGGACGCCCTCAACGCCGAGCAGGCGCAGGCGCCGATCGCCGCCGCGCACAAGATGCAGCTGCTGATGGTCCAACGGCTCGACGGCGGGCTGACCATCGGCGACACCCACGAGTACGAGCACCCCTTCGCGTTCGACACCCTCGAAGACCCGTACGACCACCTCGTCGGGGTCGTCGAGTCCTTCCTGGGCCGCCCGCTGCCGAAGATCCGGCGCCGCTGGGCGGGCGTGTACGCGCAGTGCACCGACACCACCCGGGTCGTCCACCGCCGGCAGGTCGCCGACGGCGTGTGGCTGGTGACCGGGCCCGGCGGCCGCGGGATGACCTGCTCGCCCGCCATAGCCGAGACCACCGCGAACGAACTGGGCTGGTGAGCCACATGACCATCGAACACAGCAAGCTGATCGTCCTCGACATGGCCGGCACCACCGTCGCCGACGGCGGACTCGTCGAGCGCGCCTTCGAGCGGGCCGCCGCGCACCTCGGGGTCGAGCCCGGCGGCGCCGACCACGCCGCCAAGCTGCGGTACGTCCGCGACACCATGGGCGAGTCGAAGATCTCCGTCTTCCGTCACCTCTTCGGTACGGAGGAACTCGCGCAGCGCGCGAACGTCGCCTTCGAGCAGGCCTACGGGGAACTCGTCGACGCCGGCCTGATCTCCGAGATCCCCGGCGCCCGCGCCGCGATCGAGCAGCTCCGGGCCGCGGGCCGCACCGTGGTCCTGACCACCGGCTTCGCCCGCGTCACCCAGGACGCCATCATCGACGCGCTCGGCTGGCAGGACCTCGCCGACCTCACCCTGTGCCCGGCCGACGCGGGCGGCCGCGGCCGCCCGTACCCGGACATGGTGCTGGCCGCCTTCCTGCGGACCGGCGCCGTGGACGACGTACGCCGCATCGTGGTCGCGGGCGACACCGCCTACGACATGCTCAGCGGCACCCGGGCCGGCGCCGGCATCGTCGCCGGTGTCCTCACCGGAGCCCACGAGCGGGCCGCCCTGACCGAACACGGCGCGACCCACGTGCTCGGCTCCGTCGCCGAACTCCCGGCACTCCTGGCGGAGTCGGCGTGAGCGGCATACGTTTCGACGGGGTCAGCGTCGCGTACGGCGGCAACACCGTCCTGGACTCCCTCGACCTGACCGTCGAGCCCGGCGAGGTGATGGCGCTGCTCGGCCCCTCCGGCTCGGGCAAGACCACGGCGCTGCGCGCGGTGGCCGGGTTCGTCCGGCCGGTCGCGGGCCGGGTGCTGATCGGCGGGCAGGACGTCACCGCGCTCCCACCGCACAAGCGGGGCATCGGCATGGTCGTCCAGCAGTACGCGCTCTTCCCGCACATGCGCGTCGAGGACAACGTCGCCTTCGGGCTGAAGGCACAGAAGACGCCGAAGGCGGAGATCCCCGGCCGGGTCACCGAGGCCCTGGAGATGACGGGCATGGCGGCCTACGCCAAGCGCTACCCCCGCGAGCTGTCCGGCGGGCAGCAGCAGCGCGTCGCCATCGCGCGTGCGCTGGCGATCCGGCCCGGCGTCCTCCTCCTGGACGAGCCCCTCTCGGCCCTCGACGCGCAGCTGCGCTCCGGGATGCTCGCGGAACTGGCCCGACTGCACCGCGAGTTGCCGGACGTGTCCATCCTGTACGTCACGCACGACCAGGTGGAGGCGCTCACCCTGGCCGACCGGATCGCGGTCATGGACAAGGCCCGCCTCCAGGACTGCGGAACCCCGCAGGAGCTGTACCGGGCGCCGCGCACCGAGTTCACGGCGTCGTTCGTCGGCAACGCGAACCTGCTGCCGGTCACCGTGGCGGAGGGCGGCGCGGTGTTCGCCGGGCGGCCCCTGGCCCTCGACCGCGGCCGCGCGGCGCCGGGCTCCACCGCCACCCTGTGCGTACGGCCGCACCTGCTCGGCCTCGGCGACGGCCCGAACGCGCTGAGCGGCACCATCACCGAGGTCCAGTGGCGCGGCTCCACGCACCGGCTGTACGTGGAGGTCGACGGCCACCGCGTCAAGGCGGACCTCCCCGAACTCCGCGAAACCCCCGCCCTCGGCGACCGGGTCACCCTGCACTTCGAACCCCGGGACGCCGTGCTGCTGGCCGCGGGGGTGTCGGATGACTGACGCCACGCGGCGCGGCGTCGCCGTCCCGGCCCAGCACTCCTCCGCCGGCCCGGCTCCCGCCGGCGAGCGCGAACCGTCCGCGGCCCCCCTCGCAACCCCCTCCGAGGAGGCCCGGGGCTCCGCCCCCGGCACCCCCTCCGAGCCCCGGGGCTCCGCCCCGGACCCCGCGCCTCAAACGCCGGCGAGGCTGGAGGGTGGTCCCGCCGCCGCCCCGCGCTCCGGGGCGAAGCCCCACGGGGAACGGGCGAGTGGGAGACCCCCGCAGGGGACCGCCACAACCGACATCGTCAGCCAGGCAGCCGGCACCCGCCGGGAAGCGGCCCACGAGGAGGCCGGCACCGGCCATGCAGGCGGCGCCAGCCAGGCGGGCGGCACCCCCCGGGAAGCGGCCCACCAGGAGGCCGGCCCCAGCCAGGCAGGTGGTGCTGGCCAGGGCGGTCGCACCCCGCAGGGGAACCGGCTGGCGACCCCGCAGGGGAACCGGCGGGCCGTGCCGCGCGGCGTATGGGCGCTGCCGCCCGTCGTCGTGCTCGCGTTGGTGTTCCTGTACCCGCTCGGGCTGGTGGTGCAGCAGTCGTTCACCCCCGAGAACGGCGGCGGCGCCTTCGACGCCTACGGCTCCGTCTTCGCCTCCACCGCCTTCCGCGAGGCCCTCGGGACCACCGTCTGGCTCGCCGTCGGAGCCACCGCCGGCTGCCTCGTCCTCGGGTTCGTGCTCGCGCTGATCATCGCCTTCGTGCCCTTCCCCGGCGCCCGCGCCGTCGCGAAGTTCATCGACGTCTTCCTCTCCTTCCCCTCCTTCCTCATCACCCTCGCGCTGCTGTTCATCTACGGCACCGTCGGCATGGCGAACGGCGTCTGGACCGACCTCACCGGCGCCCCCGAAGGGCCGTTCCACTTCCTCACCACCCCCTGGGGCGTCCTCCTCGCGGAGATCACCTACTTCACGCCCTTCGTGATGCGCCCGCTGCTCGCCGCCTTCTCCCAGCTGGACACCGCCCAGCTGGAGGTCGCGGCCGGCCTCGGCGCACGGCCCGCCCGGATCATCCGGCAGGTGATCCTCCCCGAGGCCCTCCCGGCGCTCGCCGCCGGCGGCAGCCTCGTCCTGGTCATGTGCCTCAACGAGTTCGGGATCGTCCTGTTCACCGGAGCCAAGGACGTCACGACCCTGCCGATGCTCATCTACGGCAAGGCCATCCTCGAATCCGACTACTCGGCCGCCTGCGTGGTCGCCGTCGTCAACATCGCGATCTCCGTCGGCCTGTTCGGCCTCTACCGGGTGGTGAGCAAGCGTGCTGGTGCATAGCAAGACCGGCCGCTGGGCCGCCTGGGGCCTCTTCGGCCTCCTCTTCCTGCCCCTCTTCGCCCTGCCCCTGCTCGTCGTGGTCGCGGCTTCCTTCGCCACCCGCTGGTCCGGAGCCTTCCCCTCCGGCGCGACCACCGCGAACTACGCGTCCGCCGTACAGGGCGAATCCCTCCAGGCCCTGACCACCAGCCTGGTCACCGCCGTGGTCGCGAGCCTGCTGGCGCTCACCGTCGGCATCTGGGCCGCGCTGGCCGCCGCCACGCTGAAGAAGCGCGGGAAGCGGTCCCTGGACGCGCTGTTCATGCTGCCCGTCGCCGTGCCGTCCGTGGTCGTCGGCCTCGCGGTGCTCGTCGCCTTCAGCCGGCCCCCGCTCCTGCTCAACGGGACCGGCTCCATCGTCATCCTGGCGCACACCATTCTTGTCACGGCGTTCGCCTACCAGTCGGTTTCGGCCGCCATCGTTCGTCTCGACCCGGCCTACGAGCAGGCGGCGGCCTCCCTGGGCGCCCGCCCCTCGTACGTGCTGTGGCGGGTCAAACTCCCGCTCCTGCTGCCGTCCCTCACGGCGGCCGCAGGGCTCTGCTTCGCCCTGTCCATGGGCGAGCTGAGCGCCACGATGATGCTCTACCCGCCGGACTGGATGCCCCTCCCCGTCCGCGTCTTCACCGCCACCGACCGCGGTTCGCTCTACAGCGGCTCCGCCGTCGCCGTGGTCCTGATGGCCGCCACGCTGATCGTCCTGCTGGCGGTCTCCCGCATCCGCACCAAAGCCTCGTACCGCTGATTCCCGCTCATCACCGCTGATACCTGCTGACTCCCTTTCCCCGTAAGGAAGTTCCATGTCCGGCAAGCTCCTGCTCCGCACCTGCGCCGCCGTCACCGGCAGCCTCGCCCTCGCCGTCTCCCTCACCGCCTGCGGCGGTTCCACCAGCGCCGACTCCGGCAAGGGCGGCGAGGAGAAGGTCGTCACCGTCTACAGCGCCGACGGCCTCAAGAGCGAGAAGGGCGACGGCTGGTACGACAAGGTCTTCGCCGACTTCACCAAGAAGACCGGCATCGAGGTCAAGCTCGTCGAGGGCGGATCCGGCGAGCTGGTGGCGCGCGCCGCCCGCGAGAAGACGAACACCCAGGCCGACGTGATCGTCACCCTGCCGCCCTTCATCCAGCAGGCCGACGGCAAGGGCCTGCTGCAGTCCTACAAGCCCCAGGGTTCCGACAAGGTCAACGGCGCGGACAAGGCCGCCGACGGCAAGTGGACCTCGGTCGTCAACAACTACTTCGGCTTCATCTACAACAAGAAGGAGCTGCCCCAGGCCCCCAAGACCTGGGAGGAGCTGCTGGACGCCAAGTACAAGGGCAAGCTCCAGTACTCCACCCCGGGCGTCGCGGGCGACGGCACCGCCGTGCTCATCAAGGCGATGCACGACTTCGGCGGCAAGGAGCCGGCGAACGAGTACCTGAAGAAGCTCCAGGCCAACAACGTCGGCCCGTCCTCCTCCACCAGCAAGCTCGCCCCGAAGACCGACAAGGGCGAGCTGCTCGTCGCCAACGGCGACGTCCAGATGAACTTCGCGCAGTCCAAGTCCATGCCGAACCTGGGCATCTGGTTCCCGGCGAAGGACGGCGGCAAGCCGACCACCTTCGCCCTGCCCTACGCGGCTGGCCTGGTCGACAAGGCCCCGCACACCGAGAACGGCAAGAAGCTCCTCGATTACCTCCTCAGCGAGGACGCCCAGAAGCTGGTCAGCGAGGTCGGCGGCGGCTTCCCGGCGCGCACCGACATCAAGCCGACCGACGCGAACGCCGTCGAACTCACCAAGATCATGACGGGTGTCGAGGTCTTCGAGCCGGACTGGGCCGACATCGACAAGAACCTCTCCGCCTACGTCGACGCGTGGAAGTCGGCGACCGGAAGCTGACCGGTCACTTCCTGGTCATCCACGACCGGGACAGTGACGCTTGCATAACGGGTCTGGACCGAGGTGCGCGCCCTGCGCCTCGGTCCGGACCCGGACGCACGTCCCCCGCAAGGTCCCGCACCTTCCGCCGCTCACTTGCTCCCAGGAGGAGTACGTGTCCACTGTCCTGTCCGGACGCACCCTCGCCGTGGCCGCCACCACCACGGCCCTGCTCGCCACCGCCCTCGGCGTGCACACCGCAACCGCCACCGCCGCAGACGCGGCCGGCAGCACCGACAAGGTCCTGGTCATCGGCCTGGACGGCGCGGTCCTCGACCGCGTCAAGGTCGCCAACGCGCCCTACCTGAAGGGCCTGATGGCCCAGGGCCTGACCGCCAAGAGCACCCTCTACGCGAACCCGATGGCCGCCACCTCCTCGGGCCCCGGCTGGTCGACCATCGCCACCGGCGTCTGGCCCGACAAGCACGGAGTGAAGGACAACTCCTTCACCGGCAAGAACTACGCCGCCTACCCGGACTTCCTGACCCGCATCGAGAACGCCAAGCCGGCGCTCAACACGTACGCGGCGGCCGACTGGGAGCCCATCACCTCCACCGACCAGAACGGCCCGATCTTCTCGGCCAAGGTCGACAAGCGCCTCTCCCTCAAGGGCGACCGCGACGGCTACCACACCGAGGACCCGAAGATCGCGGCCGCGGCCTCCGCCGAACTGCGCGACCAGAACCCGGACGCCGCCTTCGTCTACTTCGGCGACATCGACCACGCCGGCCACTCCTACGGTGCGGCCAGCCGGCAGTACCTCGACACCATCGCCGAGTCCGACGCGCTGGTCGGCAAGCTCCTCACCGCCATCCAGAGCCGCCCGACGTACGCCCAGGAGAACTGGAAGATCCTGGTCACCACCGACCACGGCCACACCGACACCGGTGGCCACGGCGGCTCCAGCATCCAGGAGCGCGGCACCTTCGTCATCGCCAAGGGCGCGGGCATCCCCGCCGGTTCGGTGCGCGACGACGTCAAGCTGGTGGACGTTGCCGCGACCGCGCTCCAGCAGGTCGGCGTCGCCACCACCGGGCTGGACGGCGTCCCGCTGAACGCTCCGGACGACGACCCCTTCGACACCCTGCGCCCGAACCTCCAGGCCCGCGTCGACGAGACGGGCATCCCGTCCGGCACGAAGGGCTTCACGCACACCCCGCCGGCGGGCTGGTCCGTCGACAACTCCAAGATGGGCACGGGCGGTGTCACCGAGTGGGCAGGCTGGGCCTTCGCGACCGACGAGTTCTGGAGCCAGGCGCAGCGCGACCAGTGGCGCGAGCTGAACGTCCGCTCCCGTGACGTCTTCGCCGTCGCCGACTCCGACGAGTGGGACGACAAGAGCCACACCGGCGGCTACGACTCCACCCTGATCACCCCCAAGTGGGCGGTCACCGGCGGCACCACGCGCAACCTGACCTTCCAGACGCACTACCGCCAGGAGGCCGGACAGACCGCCCAGGTCCTCGTCTCGTACAACGGCGGTACGCCGACGGTGGTCAAGAGCTACACCGCCGACGCCGTCGCCAAGTCCGAGTCCCTCGCCCTCCAGATCCCGGCGGGCGCCACCGACGTCCAGATCCGCTTCCGCTACGCCGGCAGCAACAACTGGTACTGGACCGTCGACAACGTCCGTCTGGGCTAGCGTGTCCGGGCCGTGGACGCCGACCGCGTCCACGGCCCGCTCCCGTTAGGGTGGTGGTACAGACCACAGGTCAGAGCCACCAGAGCGGAGAACAGTCCAGTGGCAGAGCGCAAGCCGATCGAATCCTGGCTCACCGACATGGACGGGGTCCTCATTCACGAGGGCACTCCGATCCCCGGCGCCGATGCCTTCATCAAGCGGCTGCGCGAGTCCGGCAAGCCCTTCCTGGTGCTGACCAACAACTCCATCTACACCCCGCGCGACCTCCAGGCCCGCCTCTCCCGGATGGGCCTGGACGTCCCCGTCGAGAACATCTGGACCTCGGCCCTGGCCACGGCCAAGTTCCTCGACGACCAGCGCCCGGGCGGCACCGCGTACGTCATCGGCGAGGCCGGCCTGACCACGGCCCTCCACGACATCGGCTACGTCCTGACCGACCACGAGCCCGACTACGTGGTCCTGGGCGAGACCCGCACGTACAGCTTCGAGGCGATGACGAAGGCGGTCCGCCTGATCAACGCGGGCGCCCGCTTCATCTGCACCAACCCCGACGAGACCGGCCCCTCCACCGAGGGCCCGCTCCCCGCCACCGGCGCGGTCGCCGCGCTCATCACCAAGGCGACCGGCAAGACGCCGTACTTCGCGGGCAAGCCCAACCCGCTGATGATGCGGACCGGCCTGAACGCCATCGGCGCGCACTCGGAGACCAGCGCGATGATCGGCGACCGGATGGACACCGACGTCCTGGCGGGTCTGGAGGCGGGCATGCAGACCTTCCTCGTCCTCACCGGCCTGACCTCCGTGGCGGACACCGAGCAGTTCCCGTACCGGCCCACCAAGACGGTCGACTCGATCGCGGACCTGGTCGACCTCGTCTGACACGTTCGGGCCGGCGCGTTCGGCCGTAGGGGCGAACCGTGTTTGGGACGTACGGCTGACACGGCTGACACGTACGGCGCCGCTCCGGATGCGGAGCGGCGCGCCGCGCGTGAATCTCCTTGACGAGGAGGTTCACCATGCGCAGTGTTCTGATCGCTCTCCGCGCCGCCGGGGTGGCCGTCGCCCTGACGGCGCTCTCCGCGGTGGCCGCGCCGACCGCCCTCGCGGGCGAGGAGGACCGCGGCGACCGCGGCGACCGGGGCGGAAGCATCTCGGTCGACCCGAACCCGGCCCACCCGGGGGCGCAGGTCAAGCTGCGCGTCCACGGCTGCGAGGGGTCCCGCGGGGCCGCGAAGTCATCGGTCTTCGTGGACGACGTCGACCTGCACGGCCGCGACGGCGGTCGCAGCCCGCTCTACGGCGACGGGTTGATCCGCTCCCACGCCTCGCCCGGCTGGCACTCCATCCGGGTGACCTGCGACGGTCACGACAAGGTCAGCGGCTCCATCGAGATCGCCCACCACCGTCCCACCCACCACGCCTCGCCGGTCTGGCCGGTCCACGCGGGCGGCGGTGGCATGGCGGCCGAGGTCGAGAAGCAGCCGCAGAGGTCAGAGCTGGCGGCGACGGCCAAGAAGGACCACGGCGGCGACGGCCCGGGCCTGCCGCACACGGTGATCGGCGCCGTCCTCGCCGCCGTGGCCACCCTCGCGGTGGCGGGCCGGGCGCTGACCCTGCGCCGCCGACGCAGCGGCGATTGAGACGGGTGTGAGCGAGCCCAAGGCTTCCCCCGGCGGGCGGCTGCTGACGTTCGCCGCCTGGTCGGTTCTGGTGCTCGGGCTGTGGCTGTGGGGCCGCCAGATCACCGGGGTTCCGGCCCCGCTCGCCGGCCAGGCGGGCGCGGCCGTCGGCCCGGGGCTGCCGGCCGCGCGCGCCCCGCTCGCGGGCGCCCTGCCGCAGCGGGTCGACGTGCCCTCCATAGGCATCCAGGCCCCGGTGATCCCCCGGGGCCTGGACAAGGACGGCGCGATCGAGCCGCCGCCGTACGACAGCCCGGGCACGGTGGGCTGGTGGAGCAAGGGCGTCCAGCCGGGCGCGGCCGGAGCCGCGCTGATGGTGGGGCACGTGGACACCCGTTCCAAACCGGCGGTGTTCTACGGTCTGAGCTCGGCGCAGCCGGGCGACAAGGTGCGGGTGGCGCGGGCGGACGGGTCGGTCGCCGAGTTCACCATCGAGGACGTACGGGTCTACGAGCGCGCGGGCTTCGACCCGCACAAGGCGTACGGCCAGCGGGTCGCGGGCCGCGCCGAGCTGAGGCTGGTGACCTGCGGAGGTTCGTACGACAAGGCGGCCAAGGAGTACACGGCGAACGTGGTGGTCTCCGCCTACCTGACGGGCGCGGGAGTCCGGCCGGGCACGGCGGCCTAGGCGCGGCAGGCGGCTCGAACACGAGGAAGCCCCTCGCAGTTTTCACTGCGAGGGGCTTCCTCCGTCTGTGCGCCGCCAGGGACTCGAACCCCGGACCCGCTGATTAAGAGTCAGCTGCTCTAACCAACTGAGCTAGCGGCGCTTGCTGACAGGGAAAACTCTACCCCACCTCTGCGGGTGCTCGTGACCAGCCACGCCCGCCTTGTCCGATTAACCCATGTTTGGGGGGTTTATCGTGCACGATATGTCTGGCCGTGCCGCATCTGATGCCCCGCCAGACGCGGCCCGCCGACCAGTGGACGAGCAGGGGAGTGGACGGAACCGCATGACGATGCAGCCTCCGACGCAGGTGCCGACGCCGACGCAGATGCCGATGCCCGTTTTCGAGGAGTACGAGCCCGCGGGCGACTGCCCCTGCCGGGGATGCGCGCACCGTCGC
The DNA here is from genome assembly GCF_042731135.1 of Streptomyces sp. NPDC059874. Taxonomy (NCBI): domain Bacteria; kingdom Bacillati; phylum Actinomycetota; class Actinomycetes; order Kitasatosporales; family Streptomycetaceae; genus Streptomyces; species Streptomyces sp. NPDC059874. Next base: position 6,329 of record NZ_JBHWJY010000092.1, on the reverse strand, counting down.
CGCGCACTCGCCCGCGCGCGGGCCATACCGCTGCGCGACGGAGGCCACCCCGCGGCGCGCGGGGCCCGCCGCGCGCTGGTCCTGGCCACCGCGGCGGGCGTGGTCCTGGGCGGTGGCGGCTCGGCCGCCGTCGCCGTGACCACCCCGCCCCCGGGACCGGCGTCCCTTGACGACCCCGGCACCCCGCAGGGCGGCCGGGCCCCGCTGCACGGCCCGAAGGCCGGCCCGGCCGGGCAACCCGGAGCCCCGGCGGCGCCCGCCGCGACGAAGAAGCGGCTCGACCGGGCGACGATGATCAACCGGGCGAAGCTGTGGTTGGACGCGAAGGTCCCGTACAGCATGTCCGACTACTGGACGGACGGATACCGGCAGGACTGCTCCGGCTACGTCTCCATGGTCTGGAACCTGGGCACCAACGAATGGACCGGCAGCCTGGACAAATTCGCCACCCGCATCACGAAGGACGAGCTGCTGCCGGGGGACATGCTGCTCTTCCACAACCCGGCGGACCCCAACAAGGGCTCGCACGTCACCCTCTTCGGGGGGTGGGTGGACGAGACCCGCACGCACTACATCGCCTACGAGCAGACGCGGCCGACGACGCGGAAGCTGGCGACGCCCTACGGGTACTGGAACAACGCGACGAAGTACATCCCGTACCGGTACAACGGCGTCGTCGGCGGCGTCGACACGCCGGGTCCGCCGGCGGATGGCTCCTCGTCCTTCCCGGGCGCCGCGAAGTTCGGCCCGGGACAGAGCAACGAGCACGTCGCCCGGCTGGGCCGGATGCTGGTCGACCGGGGCGGCTCCCGCTTCTACCCGCGGGGCGTGGGCATGGAGTGGACCGAGTCCGCCCGGCTGGCCACGCAGGCCTTCCAGCGTGCGCAGGGCTGGACCGGCGCGGACGCCGACGGCCTCCCGGGCGCGCAGACCTGGCGGCTGCTGGTCGACCGCCAGGGCAAGGACATCCCGCCGACGACGGGCAGCGGTTTGCCCGGTCCGGGCGGCGTACGGGCCTTCCCGGGGGCGTCGGTGTTCCGCCCGGGGTCGTCCCACGAGGCCATCACCGCGCTCGGCCGCCGGCTGGTGAAGAAGGGCTTCGGCAAGCACTACCGGTCCGGCCCGGGCCCCCGCTGGGGCGAAGCCGACCGCCGCGCCGTCGAGGCCTTCCAACGCGCGCAGGGTTGGCGCGGCGCGGAGGCCGACGGCTATCCGGGCCCGGAAACCTGGCGCCGGCTGTTCGCATGACGGAGGTAACGATGTACCCCACCCGCACCACCACGACCACGGGCACCCTCCGAATCCCCCCGACCGCCAAAACTCCCCCCACCCCGCCGAAGCCCACCTCTCCGACGCCCACCTCGGCTTCGCCCGCCCTGGCCTCGCCCGCCCCCGCGGCGCTCGTCCCACCGGGGCCCGCCCTGGCTTCGCCCGCCCTGGCTTCGCCCGCCCCCGCGTCGCTCGCCCCGACGGGGCCCGCCCCGCACCTGGCCGCACCCCGCGAGGCCGCGGAGCCTGCCGCTCCGCTGGTCGCGGCGGCCGCCACGGAACCGGAGCTCGCGCCGGCGGCCCCGTCATGCCGGGCCTCCGGGCCGGAACCCCACCCGGCCCCGTCCCCGACCCGGGCTCCCGCGCCGTCGGCGGGGGACCCGGCGGCCCGCCCGGCCCCGGCCTGGGCCGCCGCGCACCTGAGTGACGACGACCTCGGGCAGGACCCCCGGTCTCGGGAAGGGGTCGGCAGGGGAGCAGCGCCGCCGCAGGCCCCCGCCCCCCTCGTGGCCGCACCGCGCGAGGCCGCGGAGCCGACCGCTCCGCTCGTCTCCGCGGCGGTGGCGGTCGCCGCCGAACGGGAGCCGGTGCCCGCGGCGACGTCAGCCCGGCCCGCCGACTCGGAAGCCGACCCGGCCCCGAACCGGGCCGCCGCGCACGCGAGCGACGACGCCCGACCGGGGTCCGGGGCGGAGCCCCGGTTTCGGGAAGGGGCGGGTAGGGGAACCGCGCCGCAGGCACCCACCCCGCAGCCCCCCACCCCGCACGTCGCCGCCCCGCGCGAGGCCGCGGAGCCCGCCGCCCCGCTGCCCGTCGAGCCGGCCGAGCCCTCCGCCGCGGAGCACGGGTACGCCCCCGTTCCCACCCTCCGCCTGCGGAGCGTCGGCGCCGACGAGGAAGTCGCCATCCCGCACCCGCAGGAGCCCTCCGGCATCCCCGGCCCCGGCGTCGCCGAGATCGTCGCCCGAGCTGTGGCACGCGGACTGGAACGAGCGGAGCCGAGGGAGCCGGAGGAGGCGGACACCCAGGACATCCCCCGGTTCCGGCCGCCGCACCGGGGCCCGGCGGTCACCGAGGTCCCGGTGCACCTCCCCTTCCGCGGGGAGCCGAGTGCGCCGAAGGTGATGACGGCCCCCGCCCCGCCCCGCCCCGCACCCCGACCCGCACCCCGCCCCGCCCCCGGCCGCCGCGTCCCCCGCGGGGACGACCGGCTCCGGGAGCACCGCGGCCCGGTGCTGCCCGGCTGGGTCGGCGTGGCCGTCGGCGGGCTCGCCCTCACCGGCTGCGCCGCAGTGTTCTGGCGGACCGGGATCGTCCCCGCCCCCCTCGTGGCCGCCTTCGGTGGGACCCCCCGCGCCTACCAGGGCCTGCGCGCGCAGCACTGGCCCCCGCTCGCCTTCCTCGGCATCGTCGCCCTCCTCGCCCTCGGCGGCCTGGGCCGCGCCCGTACCGGCCACGCCTGGGTGCTCACCCTCTTCGGCCGCTACCGCGGCACGGTCCGTCGTACCGGCCTGACCTGGGTCAGCCCGCTCCTCCTGCGCCGCCGGGTCGACGTACGCCTGCGCCACTGGCGCAGCGACCCCATGCCGGCCGTGGACTCCGGCGGCCTCGCCCTCCAGGTGGTCGTCCAAGTGGTCTGGCAGGTCAAGGACACGGCCCGGGCCACCCTCGCCGTCGAGGACCATGTCGACTACCTGGCCGAGCAGGTCGAATCGGCCATGGCCCGCGTCCTGTCCCAACTGCCCGCCGACGCCTTCCACGAGGACGCCCCGACCCTGCGCGACGCCGAGGCCGTCGGTGACGCGCTGACCCGGATGCTGGCGGCCGAGACCGAGGCCGTGGGCGTGGAGGTGTACTCGGCGCAGCCCACCCGGATCGAGTACGCGCCCGAGGTCGCCGAGGCGATGCGCCGCCGTCGGGTGGCCGCGATCGACGCGAAGCACCGGGACACCGTGCTGACCTCGGTCGTCGACGCCGTCGACGACACCGTCCACCGGCTGACCTCTCGCGGGCTCGTCGAGCTGGACGACTACGAGCGCAAGGCCTTGGTGAAGGACCTCACGGTCGCCTTCTACACGGGCCGCGCCGAATAGGTCCGAGGAAAGCAACAACGGGAACGGGTGGCCGGAACCGACCGGACCACCCGTTCTCCCATTGGTATGGACATGGCCAACTCTCGTCAATAATCTGGGACTTGGTCTAGACCTGAACCGAATCCCCACGCGTGCGCACGCTCTGACCGAACTTCCCCCCACGTTCAAGGAGCATCATGCGTCACTTCCGCATGCCCGGACGGGCGGCCGGCGCCGCCGCGCTCGGTCTCGGCCTCGTCGCCGGAGTCACCCTCCTCACCGCCCCCACCGCCAGCGGTCACGGCTACACCGACACCCCCATCAGCCGCCAGAAGCTCTGCGCCAACAAGACCGTCGCCAACTGCGGAGCCATCCAGTGGGAACCGCAGAGCGTGGAGGGCTTCAAGGGCTTCCCGGCGGCCGGTCCCGCCGACGGCAAGATATGTTCCGCGGGCCTCTCGCAGTTCGCGGAGCTCGACGACCCGCGCGGCGGAGCCTGGCCCACGACGGCCGTGACCAACGGTCAGAGCTACGGCTTCCGGTGGCAGTTCACCGCCAACCACTCCACCACCGACTTCAAGTACTACATCACCAAGAACGGCTGGACCGGCACCAGGGCGCTCACCCGCGCCGACCTCGAACCACAGCCCTTCCTCACCGTCGCCTACAACGGCGCCCGGCCCGCCATGACCACCGTCCACCAGGGCAACATGCCCAGCGGCAAGACCGGACGCCACCTGATCCTGGCGGTCTGGACCGTCAACGACACCCCGATGGCCTTCTACGCCTGCTCCGACGTTCAGTTCTGACGGAACGTCAGCTACCCTCCGGCGGCATGCGGACGACGACTCCACCCGAAACCGTCGCGGAGCTCATAGCGCGCCAATGGGGCGACCACCGACCCGGGCTGAAGCACGAGGAAGGTGTCCTCACCCATCACCAGGCCGCCCGGGAAGCAGCCGCGCGCGCCGCGCTCCTCGTCGACCTCATGCCCCCGGGGGCCGAGCCACACATCGGGGTGCTGCTCGACAACACCCCGGAATTCCCGTTCTGGCTCGGCGCGGCGGCCCTCGCGGGGGCCGCCGTCGCCGGCATCAACCCCACCCGGCGCGGCCCCGAGCTGGCCCGCGACATCCTGCACACCGAGTGCCGGATCCTGATCACCGAGCGCGCCCATCTGCCCCTCCTCCGCGGCCTCGACCTGCCCGGCGTACGGCTCCTGATCACCGACACCGAGGAGTACGCCGCCCTCCTCGCCCCCTACGCGGCCGCCAAGCCGGGCGACGCGGTACTGGCCGCCCCGGTTCAGTCTTCCCGCCTCCTCCTCTACTTCACCTCCGGCTCCACCGGCGCTCCCAAGGCGGCCGTCTGCTCGCAGGGCCGACTGGCGGGCGCCGGAGCCTCCCTGGCGCGGAGCTTCTCGGTCGGCGAGGACGACGTCCACTACGTCTGCATGCCGCTCTTCCACGGCAACGCGGTGATAGCGGACTGGCTCCCCGCACTGGTGGGCGGCGCGGCGGTGGCCCTCCGCCGACGGTTCTCCGCCTCCTCCTTCCTGGACGACGTACGGGCGTACGGGGCCACGTACTTCACGTACGTCGGGCGGGCGATCCAATACCTCCTGGCCACCCCACCCACCCCGCACGACCGCGCGCACACCCTCCGCCTCGGCTTCGGTACCGAGGCCGGAGCGGTGGACGCGGCACGCTTCGCCGAGCGGTTCGGGGTGCGGCTGGTCGAGGGCTACGGGGCCACCGAGGGCGGCGCCTCCGTCCAGCGGACGGCCGACACCCCGCCGGGCGCCCTGGGCCGGGCGGGGGCGGGGGACGACCTCGCGGTGATCGACCCGGAGACGGGCCGCGAATGCCCGCCGGCCGTCCTCGACGCGGAGGGCCGCCTCCTCAACGGCTCGGCGGCCATCGGAGAACTGGTCAACCGGGGCCGCAGCCTGTTCGAGGGCTACTGGCGCAACCCGGACGCGGAGGCCGCCCGTACGAGGGACGGCTGGTACTGGACGGGAGACCTCTTCTTCCGGGACGCGCAGGGCTTCCTCTACTTCGCGGGCCGTACGGACGACCGCCTGCGCGTCGACAGCGAGAACCTGGCGGCCGCGGTGATCGAGAACATCCTGGCCCGCTGGCCGGCCGCGGCGGCGGTCGCCGTGTACGCCGTCCCGGACGAAGTCGCGGGCGACCAGGTGATGGCCGCCGTTTCCCTCCGGGAGGGCGGGCGGTTCGACCCCGACGCCTTCGCCGCCTTCCTGGCCGCGCAGCCGGACCTGGGCACGAAGATGTCCCCCCGGTACGTCCGCGTCCTGCCGGAGATGCCGGTCACGGCGACGAACAAGGTCCACCGGGTCGCCCTGCGCCGCGCCGCCTTCCGCTGCGACCCGGACCCGGTCTGGCACCGTTCGCCGTCCGGCGGCTACGAGCCCCTCGACTCGGAGGCCCTGTCCACGCTCCTGGCGTCGTACGCCACCCACGGCCGAGCCGACCTCCTGGACCGCTAGGCGCCGCCGCTGCCGGGTGCGCTGCCCCGCGCCTCAATCGCCGGCGAGGCTGGGATGGTCCCCCCGGGCAGGCTCTCAGCCCTCGGCTCCGCCCCGCGCCTCAGTCGCCGGCGAGGCTGGGATGGTCCCCCCGGGCAGGATCTCGGCCCTCGGGTCCGCCCCGCGCCTCAATCGCCGGCGGGGCTGGGATGGTCCCCCGGGCGGGATCTCGGCCCTCGGGTCCGCCCCGCGCCTCAATCGCCGGCGGGGCTGGGATGGTCCCCCGGGCGGGATCTCGGCCCTCGGCTCCGCCCCGCGCCTCAATCGCCGGCGAGGCTGGGATGGTCCCCCGGGCGGGATCTCGGCCCTCGGCTCCGCCCCGCGCCTCAAACGCCGGCGGGGCTGGGGGTGGTGTCCCCGGGCGGGATCTCGGCCCTCGGCTCCGCCCCGCGCCTCAATCGCCGGCGGGGCTGGGTTGGTTCCCCCGGGCGGGGTTTCGC